>CALGGX010000489.1 GCA_937916025.1 uncultured Selenomonadales bacterium | reverse complement strand
GATTGCCCGCCCGAGGAGTTTGATCGTCGCCTTATGCCCGCACACGCAGATCGGAATGTTTTTCGGACAGATGCAATCGGTCGCGAGTTCTTTGAATGTCGACTTGAGGATCCGATCTTCGAGCGAATGAAATGTGATCACGACGATGCGTCCGCCGCTCTTCAATCGATTGACGGCTGATTTTATCGCGCAGGAAATTACGCCGAGCTCGTCATTGACTTCGATGCGGATCGCCTGAAAAACTCGTTTTGCCGGATGCCCGCCGTTTTTCATCGGAGGCACCGAGCGTTTGATGATCTCAACCAATTCGCCGGTCGTTTCGATCGATTGATGACGACGCGTCTCGACGATCGAGCGCGCGATTCGCTTTGAAAATCTCTCCTCGCCGTAACGGCTGAAAATATCGACGAGTTGAGCTTCGTCGTACCGGTTGACGACATCGAAGGCGGTGAATTTTTGTCGGGTGTCCATTCGCATGTCGAGCGGCGCATCATGCATGTAAGAAAAGCCGCGCGGCGCGAAATCGATCTGATGAGACGAAACTCCGAGATCAAAAAGCGCACCGTCGATTTGCTCAATGCCGAGTTCGTCGAGCACTTCATCGAGCCGACTGAAATTACTGCGCACCAATCGGACATTAAAATTCTTCAGTCGTTCGGAAGCGGCATCGACGGCATCTTGATCTCGATCAATGCCGACAATAAGTCCTCCGTCGAGTTTCGACGCGATTGCCGAGGAATGACCTCCGCCGCCGAGAGTGCAGTCGACATACGTCCCGCGCACATCCGTGATCAGTTTTTTGATTGCCTCTTCGAGCATTACACTCGTGTGTTGAAATTTCATTTATTCACCTTCGATTCATATTTTCTGCTTACCAAAAAAAAATCCTGCCGCGCGCGGAAAAATTTTTCAGTGTAAATTCATTACGTCGACGCTTGACAGTTTTCGACGCCGTGATATGATTGATTCAATTCGTAATGCGTAATGCGAAATGCGTAATTGGGGTTCGGGAGTTCGGTTTTTAATTACGAATTACGAATTACGAATTACGCATTGCTTTTCAGGGGGAATGATAAGTTGAAAGTGCTGATCATAGGAAGCGGCGGCGTGGCGAGCGTGGCGGCGTATAAGTGCGTCGAGAACTCGGAAGTCTTCAGCGAGATCTGCATCGCGAGTCGGACGAAATCGAAATGCGACGCGCTCAAGAAGAAGCTCGACGGCAAGTCGTCGACGCTCGTGACGACGGCGAAAGTCAACGCCGAGCATGTCGACGAACTCTGCGAGCTGATCGATCGGTTTAAGCCGGACGTGGTGATGAACCTCGCGTTGCCGTATCATGATTTGATAATAATGGACGCGTGTCTGGCGACGGGCGTGAATTATCTCGACACCGCCAATTACGAGTCGGAGGGCAATCCCTACTTCGAGTACAAATATCAATGGGCGTATGACGATCGATTCCGCGAGGCGGGTTTGACGGCGTTGCTCGGTTGCGGTTTCGATCCGGGCGTGACGGGAGTTTTCTGCGCGCATGCCTTGAAACATCATTTTGATTCGATTGACACGATTGACATTCTCGACTGCAACGGCGGCGATCACGGCTATCCGTTCGCGACGAATTTCAATCCGGAGATCAACATTCGCGAAGTGACGGCGAACGGCGAATATTACGAGCGCGGCGAGTGGATTCAGACAAAGCCCATGGAGATCAAGCGCGTGTACAACTTCCCCGAGGTCGGCGAGAAAGACATGTATCTGATCTATCATGAAGAACTCGAGTCGTTGGCGAAAAACATTCCGAATGTGGAGCGAATTCGATTTTTCATGACGTTCGGGCAGAGTTACCTGACGCATCTGAAATGTCTCGAAAACGTCGGGATGACGAGCATTAAGCCGATCAATTTCAATGGTCAGCAGATCGTGCCGTTGCATTTTCTTAAGGCGGTATTGCCCGATCCGGCGAGTTTGGGTTCTCGAACGAAAGGCAAGACGAATATCGGCTGCATCATTCACGGCATGAAAGACGGGCGCGAGCAGAATTATTACGTCTACAATGTTTGCGATCATGAAGAGTGCTACCGCGAAGTCGGCTCGCAGGCGATCAGCTACACGACGGGCGTGCCCGCGATGATCGGCGCGAAGATGTTCCTGGAGGGCAAGTGGACCGCGAAGGGCGTGCACACCTGCGAGGAGTTCGACCCCGACCCGTTCATGGCCGAGCTGAACTTGCAGGGCCTTCCCTGGAAGGAGACCTTCGACCCCGTGATGGTGCCGTAGCACGAACGACGAGGAATTTGGTATACTCTCCTCCGGAGAGGGATGCCATGACAGTCGCGGAAATCATCAAGACGCCGGAGTATATCTCCGTTGTGGACGACTACAAGGATGAGTGCTTGTGGTTTTCTCCGGAGTGTTATCATCCGCATACAGGCGTCCAGCTCGAGCAGATTCTCACGTCGATTGAGCGCAATGGGGATCTCAATGCATACAAGCGGGTCGGGAGGATCAGAAAATGGCTGTCACCAAATTTCAAGCCGACGTACTCAAGCGGATTGCCGATTCACGGATAAAATCCGGTGAAACGTACGTTGCCGGAGACCTCGCGCTCAACTACCAGTTGAAGGCGCCGCGGCTTTCGCATGACATCGACGTGTTCAACAACAGCACGGAGGCACTTCACGCCGCGTACGGATGCGATAGCCAAACGTTGCGTGAAGCGGGTTTTGAAGTCGTCGAAAAAAGAAAGGCTCCGTACTTCGTGGAAGTCGCGGTTGTCGGTCCGCATGGAGAGAAAACCGACATCCAATGGGTGAGCGATAGCGCCTACAGGTTCTTCCCGCTTCTGGAAGATGAACTCCTTGGCCTGACGCTCCACCCATTCGACCTTGCCACAAACAAGCTGCTGGCGTTGATGGGACGCGAAGTGCCGCGCGACTGGGTCGATACGATCACATGCCACGAGAGGCTTCAGCCGTTGCCGTATCTCGCCTGGGCGGTGTGCGGAAAGGACATCGGTTTCAATCCGGCCTTCATCCTCGACATGGCGATGCGTGTGCGGTATGTCCAGGTGGAGTTGGACAAGGTTGTGGAATCGGAAGAGCCGCTGGACGCTTCGATCTTGTGCCGAAAATGGTTTGACATGATCGTCGCTGCGCGCGAGACAATCCGCTTGCTGCCCGCCGAGGAGGTCGGCAAGGCTGTTCTCACGAAAGACGGCGCGCTCTTCCGCGGCACCGACGAGGAGTTCCTCGCCGCGCTTTCGGCGGGCGAGATCGTCTTCCACGAAGGCCACCTTGGCGGCGCCTGGCCGCGCATCGTCGAGAAATAGGGGGCAGGCGAAACTATGGCGCATGAAATTGCGGCACTCATTAAAATGAACACGTTGACGGTTGTACGCTAAAAGCGTATGATGTAATCATGCTTTTCATCGAGACGCCAATCTTCACCAAGCGGATTGTGCAGTGCGTGGATGACGATTCATATCGGATGCTCCAACAGTAGCTGCTGGCGCACCCCGATGCAGGTAAAATCATCAAGGGGTCTGGCGGCATCCGCAAGATCAGGTGTGCGCTAAAGGGCGCGGGTAAACGCGGTGGAGCGAGGACGCTTTGCTATTGGGACGTTCCAGGCAGGATTTATATGATTTACTGTTATCTTAAGAACGAGCGGGAGAACATAACTCCAGCGCGGCTGAACATGTTGAGGCAACTGACAGGGTGATAATCCACGAATCGGGAACACTGACATAAGGGATGGTTGGGGCAGCGTATGCAAGTACGAGAAACTAGGAAAGAAACGTTTCCTGCTCATTTCCGCAGGCGAAGACGGGAAATTTGGCACCGAGGATGACCTGTCAAAGACCGACACGCCTAAAGCGGAATGAGCCATCCGATAATATTATAATAATATCGGATTGTCGGCCCGTGGTGTTTATGGTATCATGTGCGCGTCCACGGAAAGGTTTTTATGTTGATCAGTCGCGATATTGACGCTTTTCTCGACAAACGAATGTTTGGCGGCAAGGCCATTGTCATTTACGGTCCCAGACAGTCGGGCAAGACGACGGCTGTGGAGAACTACATCTCCCGGCACAATCTTTCAAGCGACGTGGTCGTGTTCAACGGCGACGAGACGGCAGACAGGGACATCCTGGCAGATGCGTCGGCCGAGAAGCTGAAGCTTCTCGTCGGCAGACGGAGGGTGATTTTCGTGGACGAGGCGCACAAGATACCCAACATTGGCCTTGTGCTGAAACGCGCGTTCGACCGATGCCCCGAAACGCAGCTCGTGGCGACGGGGTCTGCAAGCGCCGAACTGGCGGAAAAGATCGAAGAACCCCTGACGGGGCGCAAGTTTGACTATGCCCTCATGCCTCTTTCATTCGGGGAACTTGCAAACGAGACCTCGCCTCTCGACGAGATGCGCCAGATCGAACGGCGACTTGTCTACGGCTCCTATCCCGACATCGTGACGCACCCTGGCGATGAAGTAGATCGGCTGCGTGAGCTTGGCAAGGGCTAGATCGGAAGAGCGTCGTGTAGGGAA
>CALGGX010000488.1 GCA_937916025.1 uncultured Selenomonadales bacterium | reverse complement strand
AATATTGGTTGCGGGATCCTCGCCGCCCTGTTGAGCATACGGCGGTTTACCCGGCAGCATGAGCATAAACAGCAACGTCGCGATTGCGAAGTTTTCGTTTCCAATCGTCCGAAGGAACGTGCCGAAGTTTTTCGATTGAATTTCCGGCGCGGTGAAATTCGTCGTGCCGACCGGACATGGAAAGCCTTCGATCTGATAGCTGTCGGTATCGACGAAGTAAACTTCTTTCGGCGACACGACCAAAATATTGCCGGGATTGATATCTCCGATAATAATGTTGTAACTGTGGAGGTATATTATTTTTTTGAGAATCGTAATGCACAATTCGACGGTATCGCACTTATTCCAATTTGGAAAATGTCTCTTGAAAATGACCGGCAGAAAAATACTCCGTTGAATTTCTTTGCCTTTCGCCGCAGGCATCAGGAAGCCGACAAATCTGTGTTTGGCGTTATACAAATCTGCCGTCGGCCAACAAATGCCGTCAAATTTGACCGGACGGCTGAGCATCAATCGAATTTTTTTGAGCCGCCGTTGAGTCAAATGTTCCGGCTTATAAATTTTTGCGATATACTCCGTGTTGGTTTTGTAAATGACGCCTTCGCCGCCCGCCGCAATCGAGTCGCCCAACTCGACGGTCATGCCTTTCGATGTAAAGAGTTTACTGCCGCTTTGAACAGGCTCGTCAAGCGGGATCGGACTGTCCTGCAGATCGATGAGCTCCGTACTTGCTTGGAATGGAATGATATTCGATTCGTCAAAGCCCAAACCGGCTTTTTGCCAACCGTAACCGGTCAATCTTCCGTCCGGCGCAATACGTTTAACGACAATTTTGTTGGCGCGCGTCGATTCGGTCTCGTTGAGTTTGAGCACGTCCTTGGCAAGATTGTTGTCTTGAGTGATCAACAAAATTTTGTATTTGGTTCGATAATTGGTCAGCACCGCTTGAATTTCGTTGTCGGCATGGCTCGGCACACCGCCGGTTTGCAACACATACAACAAATCGTTATCAAGCAAATCTTGAAGTAAACCTATACGCTTTCGCGCCAACTCGACGAGCTTGTCATTCGCCGTCCGACTGTTTGCATGTCTTTCGATCTCTCGGACGACACTCTGAGTGACAATAATCAATCGCTTGTTTTTTACCAACAAATCCGTAAGCCGTACCAAAAATGCGCCGATTTCATCATACATTATGCTGCTTGTATCGACGAAAATTTTGCAATCCTTGACGTACTCTTCGAGCTTGTCATTCAAATTTTTGTCTTCATTATCATTCACAAACTTTCCTCCCCGCGCCGGAAAAAATCATCTGACTTTGTTTTTGATAAAGTCGAGTTTCCATTGACCGTCCTCATTGATCACGGTCACTGTACCGTTGAATTTCGCAACAGATTCGCGCCCGTTTATGTTATCAACGGCAGTAAGGACATAGCTTAGTTCAATTGCATTCGGACTTTCATTGACGACACGCACCTCGCTGACATTGCTGCTGACGGTCGTACTGAAGCCGGGAGTCCAACCTTCGTAACTGATCTCGTTCTGCAGTCCGCGACTGAAACAATCGTATGCGCTTTGAAAATTTTTGTTGGTGATCCCCGCGTGAAAATTTATCAGTGCCTGAACTGCCGCACGTTGATTATCATTCGTCAGAGGCTGTGCAACGACTTGCGGTTGAGGCTGTTTGTCGGCGACGGGCGGAGGCGTTGCCTCGATCATTTGTTTAACGGCATCACTGACTGCAGGATATGGATCTTCCGATTTCGGGGCGGCATTTTGAACCTTCGGACTCTGTGCCGGTCGATTTGAGAAGTTCATTCGTTGATTTTGTAAACCGATTGGAAACGACAACAACACATTCACGACAAAAAGCATCAGCATCGTTACGCCGGTGATCTTCAATGCGGGATAACTGCCTTCTTCAAGCCGGGAGATCATTTTCAACAGAGGATTGCCTTCAAAAGGAAGCGGTACGCATTCTCCTCTCGGATCGGAACCGTACTGATTCGTACCGTGAATACCGGGAGTGAAAGTGAAGAATAACATTGCGAAGACACTCATGAGTAGGAAGTAGAATAATGCAAAGTAGGCACCAAACGGATTAAAATTACTTTCCTCGTGATGCTCGCCGTGTTTATCGATCCAATGAACTTTGTCAAAACAAAACGTCAGCGCAGCTCCGATGATCGGCAGTACTCCCAAGATCGCCCACCATCCCGGACGTCCCATATCATGTGCTCGACGGACACTGATTGGAATCGACAAAAAGAATATCAACATACTTGCGGCGTTGATCCATCTTACCGCTTCTCGCAATTGATATTTGTAGCAAATATACAATCCGATCACAGAAAATACATAGATCGTCATCACAATAATGAACAATCGAAAAGCATATCGCGCCGGATTCAAACGACCTTTAAACGTAAAAAATTTTTGCCACAGTCCGCGATCGGGAACATACGCGTCGGAATCATAATTTGACTCGGCAGGTGAAGTATCGGCGGAGTTTTTTCTGACAGAGGCAGATCGATATGCATTGTCTCGAGTTTCTGCGGATTTATTTCGACCGGAAGTCTGCGGCAACTTATGACCGCATTTATTACAAAATTTATCGTTGGAACTTGTCGGACATCCGCAATAAGGACATTTCCTTTCCACATCATCACCTCAAAAATTTACAACCGAGTATCGCCGTTGACCGGGCTGAGGACACCAACACATATCGACGTTTTGTAGTGAAAAAAAAAACTGATATAGAATGATTATACGAAGTCTGATCGGTTTGTCAAGATCAATGATCGATTCGGCGCAACAAAAAACGCCGTCTTTCGACAGCGATCAAATCTCGATAATCGTCTGATTCAAACCGAGTACCCGATTGTATTTCATGTCCCGCGCGAGCGCATTCAGCACTTCGATCTCGTCCATCAATAAATCCTCGCCGTCCGTCGAGCGATAGAGTAACGGATTGAAAGGCGTGCCGTCGTCCCGTACGGCGATGATCACTCGCCCGTTCGACGTCAATTTTATTTGCACGTCAACATTCGCCGCGCGCTCAATCGCCAGCGTCGAGATGTTCATCGTCATTTCTTCCAACGCCACTCCGACGCGCGTCGCATCAATCGTCGACAGCCCCGCGCTTTTAAGCACTGCAATCGCTTCCGCCGATATCCGTGACGCCGAATCCTCACTCGCCGTCAACGATACATCGTAGAGCACTTCCGGATCTTTTCGATCGATCAAAAAAATATCCGTGCCGAACCGGCGACTGTATATCAAAATTACGATCGCGTTGAACGGTGCCGCGAACAGGAACGAATACCACACGCCGTCCGTGCCGAACATCGTCGACAATATAAACGCCGCCGGTACCACTATCAAAAAGCCCTCGACAATCGACAACACCAACGCAATCGATCGCCGTTGCAAAGTCGTGTAATAATACGTCATCGTGACGACAAGTGCCGTGCTCGGTAAACTCAACGCCGTAAATTTCAATGCCCGCGCCGCCGGTTCGATCATCGATCCCTCCACGCCGTAGACATTCAACAGTATCTCCGGGTAAATCCACATGAGCATCACGATCGCGCCGAGCAAAATCAATACGAACCGGTGAAGTCGCCGCATCATCGCGCGGACGCTCGCAAAGTCCTTCTCGCTGTAGAGCGTCGAGACGATCGGCATCGCCGAGTCAACGCACGCCGACGACAGCATCGAGCCGATCGACCACAACGTCATGCACAGCGCATAACAACTCATCGCCTCCGCGCCCCCGGCTCTGCCGAGAATTTGATAGATCACCCAAACTTTCACGGCAACCAGTGTGCTCAACAGCGCGGCGGATGCTCCCGATCTCATCACTTCGATCGACTGCACAAATAACTTTTTCAAGCCGTCGCCGAAGACGTTGATGAATTTTCGACCGCGATCTCTCGACGAGCGGTAATTCGCCAGCAGGTAAACGCAACCGAGCACGTCACCGATCACCAACGCGCCGCTCGCGCCCGCAAGCCCGAAATGCAAACTGCCGACGAACAGAAACGTCAAAACTACATTCGTAATCTGTTGAATTGCAACACTCCGACTTACAATCCGCGCAAGCCCTTCCGTCCGCAAGAGAAATCTCCAGACGATGGCGAAAAGCATCAACGCGGTGTGAATGATGAACAGCGGCAGATATTCTCGCATGTCGAAGCGCAACTCCGGTGCCGACGACAAAAATTCCGTCAAGACGTCCGTTATCGGCAACAGCGAGACGAGTATCAGCACCGCGACCGTTGACGTCAGAGTCGCGACCGTGCTGAAGATGTAATCCGCGCGGGCGTGTTTTCGAGCGACGGCGGCGATTGCGATCATTCCCGACGATCCTATCGAAAACAACAGCGCAAGTGCCGTTGCAAGTTGATTGAGCGGCATGCACGCGTAAACCGCCGCCATCTTGTCGAGCCCGAGCAGGTTGCCGACGATCACGCCGTTCAGAATATTGCCGAGGTAGTACGAAAACGACGACAACAGCGTCGGCACGAACAGCTCGCGATATTTCCGAACGATCAGATCGTCCGTCTTGCGTAAAATACCTTCGATCATGATCACAATTCCCCCGTCAGTATCGTCCGAGCGTCGCCGCTCCGTCAATATGAGCGGGATCGATGCTGAAGACGTGTTGCCAATTGCGTCCGCGTTGACCGTCACGCCTTGAGACGATCGTCGCAGAGCAATAAAATCTTTCCGTCCGGCTCATTGCCGAGCATCGACGCCGCCACATACAAGTCGTAAACGAAGCCCGAACAGCCCAAGTTGATATCATTTCCGAGCGAAGACGTTGTGTCGGCGCAAAGCGTCGTAAACATCATCGCGCAAATGCCCGAACCGCTCCCGATCGATCCGAATTACGAAATGGTGATGATTCGGCTTGACATCAGGCGGCAAAAAAGGCGGGAGCCTCACGCCCTCGCACTCGATCGGTTCTTCGACGTAAACTGTTTGGAGTGCCGCGCGTTTTTGCTCTCGCCTTCGACATAATCGAGCATAATCAAACCGACTGTCGCCTGCAGTTCAGCGACCGGATTTTATTCGTGTCAATTTTTATTGTGATCACTTCGCCCGTCAATCCCAACGCTCGACATGTAATCGGGCAACATCGGTCGAATTACATAAATCGATCAGAGATAGCTGATCGGATTGACGCGCTGCCCGTTCACATGCACCTCGTAATGCACGTGCGGACCGGTCGAGAATCCTGTCGAGCCCATCAGCGCGATCACCTGTCCGCGCCGCACGTATTGTCCCGCGCTCACGACGACTTGGCTCGCATGCCCGTAACGAGTCATGATCCCGTTGCCGTGATCGATGTCGACCATATTGCCGTAGCCGCCGGAATTCCAGCCCGCGACTATTACAACGCCGTCCGCCGTCGCGACTATCGGCGTGCCCATGTCGTTTGCAATGTCGATGCCCGGGTGAAAATCCGTGCCGCCCCAACGCAAACCGTAAGGCGAAGTCACCACGCCCGTCGTCGGCCAGATCGCCGGAACATTCGACGCCGCATTCGACAGTCCGAGCGCGAATGAATTGTTCGGAAGTGCCGAGCCCGCGAATGAGCCGCTCACCGCGCCCGGCATCGTGATCGATTGCATCGGCATCGGCGTCGCCGCCATTGCACTGCGTTGATTCACTATCGTCGCGATCTGCTCGCGTTGCTTCTTCAGATCGTCTTGCAAGTGCACCAAACTCCCGCGCCGCTCGATGATCCCGTCTTCCAATTGCGCCAATGCCGCGCCGACATCTTCAAATGAAATCGACGTTTCGAGCGGAGTCTCAATCGTCGCATTTTCGAGCGACAACTGTTGAGCCGCCTGCGCGATTTTCAATGCCGCAACGTTTTCGGGAAAAGGTCCTCCCTGCCCGTTGTATTCTTCAGCCGAATCGACAGGCGTTTCAATCGATGTTTCATTCAACGTTTCGGTTGATGTTTCTGCCGACGGAGTTTCCGACGACGCATTTGCAGACGTTTCACTCGGAGCCGCGCCGTCCGTCGTTTCAATCGGAGTTTCCGAAGTTTCCTCCGCCTTCTTCTCGACAATCGGCGTCATGCCCGCTTGAATTCGCAATTCGTTTTCCATTTGCGTCAAATTCTGCAATTGCTCCGAGAGTTTGCCCGCCTTTTTCGACAGCGTCAACAATTGTTCTTGCTGAATTTCGGAAGCCGTTTCCATTTCCGTCACCGCCGACTGATTGGCGCGGAAGTTCAGCGCACTGTAGATCGTAAAGCCGCCCGTTCCGATCAGCAACAACGAGCCGAAGATCAGCGAAAACACTCCGAATTTGAACATGCCCGACGAGAGTTTAACCTGCCGCTCGGTGCCGTCTTTCGGCGAAGTCAATCGGAGCAGATACTTCTTATCCTCCGCCGCTTCTTCGGCAACCGTATCTTCGGCGTAAAAACTCTTCACGTCGGACGTTTTTTCTTCGTTTTCCAAAAAAATTGTGCCTCCTATTTTCGCATTGCATCATGCAACGCCTGCTCCTCTTCGGGAGTCAGTTTGTACGTCGACTCGCCTTTTTCGATCGGCTTGACGTACGTTCGTGCCTCGTCTCGACCGATTATGCCCGAGATCACTATACCGTTGTTTGCCGAATCGAGCATCGCCACGCAATAACTCAGATCGCTCCCGATATTCTCGAACGCGTCAAAGCGTACCACCGAGACCCGCGTGATCGCTTTCGACAATATCTCGTTGAGCTTCTCGATGTCTTTTTGCAACAATTTCTTGTCGTTGGAAAAATTCTCCATCATCTCAATGTGATCGGCGATCATTTTTTCGACGTTGCCGCCTTCCGCTCCCGACATCATTCGGCGATATCGTTGTTTGATGTATGACAACTCCAACCATAAATTGATCACGATCACAAGCAGTATTATCAGCAATACGCCGAACGCTATCACAACATACAGCGAATTTCCCGTAAGGAATCCGGCGGAGTTCATTTACGCTTTGTCTCCTCTCTTTGCCGCCGCCTCGACGGTTGCTCGATTTCTTTCAACAGTGTCAACAGATCATCGACGTCCGAAAACTCGATTTGCACTTTGTTTTTGCGCCGCCCGCTCGTGATTTTGACCGGACGTCCGAAGTGCCGCTTCAATTCCTGTTCCGCTTGGCGAATGAAAAATTTCGTTTCGTCCGTCTCGTCGACAACTTCAATTGTATCATCGTTGTCAACTTCTTCATCCGGCGTCTCTTCTTCCAACTTGCTTATGTCAATGTCGATCGGTTGATTATCGTCGATGCTTCGCGTCAAAGAATCGAGCACGCCGAGTGATTTCAGTTCGTTGACGAATGCCGTAACCTTCCGCGCGGAGAGTTTTTCCGAAATGACAATTTCCGCCGTCTGGATTTGCAATTCCGGATTTTCGATCGACAACAAAGGCAGGGCTTGCGAGACCGCCAACTGCTCGTCGATGATAAAGTTCTGCACTTGCGGCGCGAGTTTCAACAGCCGAAGCAGCATGAACAGTCGCGCGGTACTGCAACCGATTTTCGACGCGAGAGCTTCTTTCGTGTAGCCGAATTCGTCAATCAAACGCTCGTAAGCCCGCGCCTCCTCAATCGGATTTAAATTTTCGCGTTGAACGTTTTCGATGATTGCTACCTCCCTGATTTGACTGTCGGAAAAATCGCGGACGATTGCCGGTACGGTCTGAAGTCCGGCGAGTTTTGACGCGCGAAGCCTCCGCTCGCCCGAGATCAATTCGTATTCGTCGGCATTCGGACGTACGATCAGCGGTTGCAACACGCCGTAGAGTTTGATCGACTCCGACAGCTCGCGAAGCGCATTTTCGTCAAACGTCCGACGCGGTTGCCAGCGATTCGGTTTGATTTTTGACACGTCGAGCTCTTGAATTTCGCCGCGCATTTCTTCGGTCTGCTTTTTGAATTGCGTCATCAGCGCGCCGAGTCCTTTGCCGAGCCCGCCGCGTTTTACTGCCATCTTCATCACCTCTGTTGATTCGATTTGAGAATTTCGTCGGCGAGGTTTAAGTAGACTTGCGTGCCGCGCGAGCGTCTGTCGTAAGCAATGACGGGCATGCCGAATGACGGTGCTTCCGACAGGCGGACGTTTCGCGGAATGAGCGTTTCGTAGACAAGGTAGCCGAAGTTCTTTTTGACTTCGTCGACAACCTGTTGCGAGAGTCGGGTTCGCGCGTCATACATCGTCAACAATACTCCGTCGATTGCGAGGAGCGGATTGAAATTGCTCTTGACCAGTTCGATCGTGTGAAGCAATTGCGTGACGCCTTCGAGCGCGTAAAACTCGCATTGGATCGGAATGATGATCGAGTCGGAGGCGTTCAGCGAATTGAGCGTCAACAAGCCCAGTGACGGCGGGCAATCGATCAAAATGAAATCGTATTCGTCATGCAAGGGCTCGAGCGCGGCGCGCATTTTGAATTCGCGTTCGTTCATCGTTGCCAATTCGACTTCCGCGCCCGCCAGATCGATATTTGCCGGAATGAGTTCCACGCCGTATTCGGATTGTTGAACCGCCGCCCGGGCATTGACGCCGTTGATGATCACGTCATAAATCGTTGCGGCTTCCGACTGATTGCCGAGCCCGAGCGCGCTCGCCGCACTGCCTTGCGGATCGCAATCGATCAACAGAATTTTTTTGCCCCGGAACGCGAGCGAGGCACTCAAATTGACGGCAGTGGTCGTCTTGCCGACTCCGCCTTTCTGATTGGCGATCGAAATTATTCTCGCCACTTCGCTTACACCTCTTTCTGCATTTGAAAGACATTTTGACAACAATTCGCGGCGGCGTCAACCATAAACAAAAAAATTCATCGCGCTTGTGCCGCAAGAAGCCGAAGTCGCCGCATTCGATGTTTTAAGCCGCCCGTCGTAACATACAGCAATTGCGCCAATTCCGACATCGGCATTTCCGGATGTTTCAGTCGGGCGCGCGCCGTTTCGTTGAGCTCGGGCGTCAACTTCACGCCCTTTTTGATGATGAATTTGATGTCTTCGATCTGACGTTGCGCGGCGTTAACCGCCAATTGCAAATTTGAGGTCTCGCAATTGACGATGCGATTTGCCAGCGAACGCACTTCTTTGACGTTGCGCGCGGCTTCGCATCTGTCGACGGCGTCGTTTGCGCCGAGCAACGCGAGCAAATCCGCAATCGACTCGAAATCTTTCAAGTAGACGATGAATTTGCCGCCGCGCACGAACGTTCTCGCCGGAAAATCCATTTCATTCATCACTTCGACGGCGAAATTCGCGAGCGCGGGATCCAACGTGACGAGCTCGAAATGGTAACTCGTCTCGGGGCGGTTGAGCGTGCCGCGCGCCAAAAACATTCCGCGCAAAAATGCCTTTCGACAGCAATCGGATTCGGGAAATTCAACATCGTAAAAAATTATCGGGAGTGCTTCCGCCGCCGCCGTCTGAAATATTCTGATGATGTAACGTTTGCGTCGACGAAGCGGCTTGAGTTGCAAAACGGCGATTCCGGTTTTGACGTCGGGGAAGAATTTTTTGATCAACATGAGAGTTCGGCGGGCGATTGATGCCGAATTGAAAGACAGATCGAGTCTGCCGTCGATGATACTGCCGCCGAATTTGATCAGTGCATTGAGCTCCGCCTGCAGGCAACATTTTTCATCGGATGCCGCGCGGATCATCTCGGATTTAACATCGGAGGCAAATGACATGTCGACTGCTCCTTTCGTCGAATGAAATATTCAGCGCGGTTGCATTTTGTAAATGATCTTCATCACCGCCGCGCAGAGTTTGTCGGGCTCGATGCCGAATTTAACCGGCGCATTGAGCTCCGCCTGCAGGCAACATTTTTCATCGGATGCCGCGCGGATATTCTCGGATTTAACATCGGATGCAAATGACATGTCGGTTGCTCCTTTCGTCGAATGAAATATTCAGCGCGGTTGCATTTCGTAAATGATCTTCATCACCGCCGCGCAGAGTTTGTCGGGATCATGGCGTCCGGCGTCGGATTCGCTGATCAAATCGGCTTTGATCAATCCCATGCCGAGTGCGTTGATCCGATCTTCATCGACGACGACGGCTTCCGCTCCGGCTTCGGTGATCATTTCGGGTGAAATCGCCGCGCTGTTGACGAGCACGTAATCAATCGCTCCGGTACCGGCGTGATCCAATATCGCCTTCGCATGCATCGACGCCGTGTAACCGTCCGTTTCGCCGGGCTGTGTCATCACATTGCAGATGTAGATTTTGATCGCCTTGCTTTTTTTGAGAGCCTTCGCCACTCCCTCGACGAGAAGGTTCGGCATGATACTCGTATATAAACTGCCGGGACCGAGAATGATCGCATCCGCCGTTTCGATTGCTTCAATCGCCGAAGGAACCGCCGGAACTTTTTTCGGAAACAATCGAACGCGGCGAATTTTTTTGTGCGCCTCCGGAATTTGAGACTCGCCCTCGACAATCGTGCCGTCTTCCATGATCGCATCGAGGCGGACGTGCTCTTTGCTCGCGGGCAGGACTCTGCCTTTGACGGCGAGCACTTTCGACGACTCCTGCAATGCGGTTTCCATATCGCCGGTGACTTCATTCATTGCCGCGATGAAAAGATTGCCGAAGCTGTGCCCCGCCAATGCCGTGTTGCCTTTGAATCGATATTGGAAGAGTTTTTCCATCAGATCGGGAGAGCGTCGTGTAGGGACAGAGTGTA
>CALGGX010000487.1 GCA_937916025.1 uncultured Selenomonadales bacterium | reverse complement strand
GAAGCATCGCCCACTTTCTTGGCTCCGGAAGTGCCTTTGAAATGTCCGCCGGTGCTTTTACTCATGACGCGCGCCTCCGAGTGCTTGTGCGGTTTCACTTTGGAAGGCAACGACTTGAATGTCCCGACGCACGCTGTCAAACCAAGGATATCGATCCGAGCCGTAAACGATGATTGAGGACGGCTTGAGTACGTCGAGCATTTTGAAAAAACCGGCTTCAAAAATTTCTCGATTGTGCGCATGACGCAAGCCGCTCGCGACCGTGCCGATCGATACGATACCGGTCTGTTCAATGCCATCGAAGCAGTACGAGAACGTTTCGTCGGTGCCCCATCGAACGTTGTTGATGACAGCATTGCCGAGCAGTGTGCCGTACCAATAGCCGAAGGTGCGCATCCGATATGTGTTATAGATTTTGAGCGGAAACGGGAAGTCGAGGTACGTTGAAAAATCCGGCGTGATGATGCCCGCGAAATGCCGAAGAATTTTCAGTGCTCGTTGCGGTGCCTTCCAAATGCCGCCGATGTTGCCGTCGAATTTCTGATCGTCAATATAGAAGTGAACGAAGGCATTGCTGAAAAAATTTGTCTCGCCGCTCTTCAGATGTTTTCCGACAATCGTCTTTGCCTTTGAGTAAGAGATCAACGCGCTCGGAATTGACTCTGCAGTGGTCGGGCAAAACGGAATGTCATTCGGTGAAAAAGTTGCGCCGTCCGCCATAAACGCGTTCCACATGTCCTTGCAACCCGCGCGAATTGTTTGTTGCTCGTTAGGGGTTACGCGATGTATTTTGCAGATTTTGTAAATGTTTTGAAGCGGCATTTCCGCCGGACGATCTCAAACGATGAACTTTGCGGCATCTTGTTTGACTCGATCATTCGACCGTCGGATCTGAAAAATCGCAACGGCGAAATACCGACAATCGAAAAAAATGAAATCAGTCGCATCATGAGTCGAAAAATAAATATACCGTCACTCTTGCGAGAACATGTGTATGATGAAGCAGTATTCAACGGACTGACCGAATATTTCCAAGTCAACATTGTGTCGGAATTAGTACCTGATCAACGCGAGCTGTTCCATCAGATTATGAAATTAATCGACGCGGACGACGACATCTCGCCGGAGCACAAAGCAAGCCTTCGCATTTTGGCAAATCCGAATTCGGTCGCGGCATTTTTGGCGGATGCATTCGTTTACGTCATCAGACACGAAAACAAAAGCCGTATCCCTAAAGAGACGGCGGCAGAATTGTCCAAACCGATTTTGAAACTGTGCGGCATAACCGCATCCGACGAGTTATCGTCCGATGTCGAAGCCGCATATTTTCATCCCAAACACAAATTCACATTGGCGGAGTATGAGGCACGTATTCGGCAACTTTACCACGAAATTGCCGAGTTGAATTTGATTAAAGATGAACCGCTACGCTTGGATTCAAGACTTATGTCGGTATTGGCAAACGCGCAACGAATTGCCGCGATGCAATTGTCAATGACGGGCGAGCCGGTCGTGATAAATCGGCAAAGCAGAACTGCAATCGAAGTTTTTGCCGAACGGCTGAATATTCGGCTTCCCAACGACTTTTTCGATATCGGCGACTTACGATGTCGGCACGCGCGACTGTCGTTTGAACCGCCAAAGTTTTACGGCGACGAATTTGGTCAGCGGAAATATGCAAAGATTACCGAGTTGCTCGAAAACATCGAGAGTTACAAGAATTTAGAGCCGGTCAATGACTTCTTCAGATATATTCGATGTATCCGACTTGCATTGCGAAACGACGGTTCTGCTTTTGACGAAGGCGTAACCGTTCGATTGAAGATCGATAAAAACGCGTTGATTGATGACAGGTATCTGCAATATTGTGATGCATACATATTGCAGACAATCATTGATGACTTCAGCGATATCTTCAATATTGAGCGTACCGCGAATTATTTTCGCTATGAAAGTTCCGATGTTATTCCGGAAATGCTTCCGGTGCGAAATTCTTCGAGAGGCTTGCCCAACCCCAATCGCAACTTGATCGAAGAATGGAATGAATTGTTCCCGTACTTTATGACCGTTGACGAAGTCTTCGGCATTTTGGAAATTACATTCGACGAGATCATGCAACACACAGCGATTGCATTTCCGACTGTTTTACTGTTGAAAAATCCCGTTACATCGATAGAATATGAAATACGTTCAAAATCTCTGTCCGAAGCAATATGCGGCACTTTGACGGTTACTCTGAAAGGGGACATTAACGATGGCAGCTCAAAATGAAGCGATCAAGAAATTTGTCGGCGATTGGGCGGAGCGAGGCTCGGAGAAGTCTGATGCGCAACCGTTCTGGCTGGCATTGTTGCTTGCGCTCGGCATTGACAATCCGATGCAATTCATGCAGTTCGAGATGCCGATCGATGTCGACGATCACAAGTGCTTCATCGACGGCTGGATCATCCCGACGAAAGTTCTGATCGAGCAGAAGAGTCGCGGCATCGATCTCGACAAGCCCGCGCGGCAGTCGGACGGCAAGTTCTTTACGCCGTTCGAACAGGCAAAACGCTACGCCGATGCGCGTGATTATTCCGAGCGTCCGAAGTGGATCGTCGTCTGCAACTTCATCGAGATGCGCATCTACAACATGAATGTGTATTATCGGCGGCGCGAGGAATCGTACCGGCCCAACATCATTTATGTCAATCGCCTCGAGCATGATGTTGCACGTCTGAACTTCCTGATCGATCCGAATGATGAGAATGTCGACCCGGCAATTGCGGTTTCCAAGCAGGCGACGAATCTCATCAAGCTCGTCCGCGATGCGCTTAAGCCCGATTGCCGAGATCGCGCCGCGCTCAATAAGTTTTGTGTGCGGCTGATGTTCTGTCTCTATGCCGATGATGCAAACATATTTGCGCCCGAGCAATTCAGTCGCTATTTCAAAAACGCCGCCGATCGTCGTCAGGCAATGATCGATCTGTTCCGAGTGCTCGACACTCCGAAAGAACTTCGTCCGAGTGATCTGCGCGCGGAGCTCGATGCATTTCCTTACGTCGACGGCGATCTCTTCAAAAACGCCGCCGAGCAAATCCCGATCATCAACACCGCCGCCTCTCACTACATTTTGAGTGCCGCCGAGTTTGATTGGATCGACGTTGATCCGCCGATCTTCGGAGCGATGTTTGAGTCAATCCTCGATGACGATGAGCGGCGCGCAGGCGGTATGCATTACACCTCGATTGAGAACATCCACAAGGTAATCGATCCGCTCTTCATGGATGCACTTCACGCCGAGTTCAAAACCGCGCGGAGGAAGACGAAAGCAAAACGCCGCAATGCGCTCGAAGCGTTTCAGCTGAAATTGGCGTCGTTGCGATTTTTCGATCCGGCATGCGGCAGCGGCAATTTCTTGACAGAGACATACATCTCGATCCGAAGTTTGGAAAATGAAGTAATTGGTGCGCTCCGCGCACTCGGCGTCCAATGCAAAATCCTCGTCTCGATCGAAAATTTCTACGGCATCGAGATAAACAACTTCGCGGTGGCGGTCGCTCGAACGGCGTTATGGATTGCCGAAAATCGGTTGATGAAGCGCACAGAGTCGATACTCAAGGAAAAGCTCGAGTTCCTGCCGTTGTTGCGTGCCGCGAATATCACCGAAGGCAACGTGCTCCGAATCAATTGGAAAGAACTCGCGCCGCACGGAGTGAATTACATCATCAGCAATCCGCCGTTCGTCGGCTATACATATCAGACTCCCGATCAGAAAATTGATCTTCAATCAATTTTCCCGGAAAACAAAAAGCTCGATTATGTTGCGTGTTGGTTCCAAAAAGCCGCCAAATTCATGATTGGAACAGAGACTCGCGCGGCGTTCGTCTCG
>CALGGX010000486.1 GCA_937916025.1 uncultured Selenomonadales bacterium | reverse complement strand
GCCGTCTTCGACAATATCCGCAAGGAACGGCGCAATGTCTTCGCGCTTCGGAATGTAGGAAACATTCTGCTCCGTCAACGCCATGACTTTTTTCAGCACGGACTCGCCGTTGATGCCTTCGATCGGCTTCTCGCCGGCGGCGTAAATGTCTGTCAAGATCAATCCGTCCGCCTCGCGAAATGCCGTTCCGAACTCGTTCAGCAAAATCTTCGTCCGAGTGTAGCGATGCGGCTGAAAGACACAGATCAATCGCTTCGGTTTGGTTTCGCGCGCGGCTTTGAGCGTCGCCGCAATTTCTGTCGGATGATGCCCGTAATCGTCGACGACGAGAACATTTTTGACATCGCCCTTGATTTGAAAACGCCGCTTCGCGCCGCGGAATTTCGACAACCCGTCAGCAATGCGCTCGAAAGGTACGCCGATATGCACTCCGACCGCAATCGTCGCCAGCGCGTTTTCGACATTATGTTTGCCATGCGTCTTCAGTTTGACATGTCCGAGACATTCCCCGCCTTTGAACACGTCAAAATCAACGCCGTCGACGCACGGCTCGACATTCTTCGCAATAATATCCGCCGATTGATTGTCGATCGCGTACGAGATAATTTTTCGATCAATGTCTTTCGCAATCTTGATCAGATTTTCGTTGTCGAAACAAAGCACGGCAACTCCGTCCGGCTTGGTGTTTTCGATGAATTGTTTGAACGCCGCGCGAATGTTTTCAAGCGTGCCGTAGTGGTCGAGATGATCGTCCTCGACATTGGTCACGACGGCGATTGACGGACGCAATTTCAGAAATGAACCATCGCTCTCGTCCGCTTCCGAAACGAGATATTCGCTTCGTCCGAGCAATGCACTCGTTCCGAGATCGGCACTCTCGCCGCCGATGATGATCGTAGGATCGACATCCGCATTGAACAAAACAAAACCGATCATCGAAGTCGTCGTGGTTTTGCCATGCGCACCCGCGACCGCGATGCCGGTTTTTGAATTGAGGAGTGCGGCGTTGATATCGGATCTGTGAAGAAGTTTGACGCCGAGTTTTTTTGCGGCAATGAGCTCCGGATTGTCGACCGGAATGGCGGAAGAGATCACGACCGCGTCCGCGTCGTTCGGAAAATTGTCACCGTTATGCCCGACAAAAATTTCCGCGCCGCGCGCCCGCAATGTCTTCAGCGCGGGTGAGTCCGCGCGGTCGGAACCCGAGATTTTATATCCCAAATCGACGAGAATTTTCGCGAGCGGATTCATGCCCGCGCCGCCGATTCCGATGAAGTGCAATTTGTTGATGCCTTCCAAAATCAAATGCTGTCACTCCCACAGTTTATTCAGCATTGAGTTTATCACATTCATTTCATTGAAGTCAACAAATCGTCATACATCGACATCAATCGCGAGAGAATTTCCGTTTCCGAAATGTTTTTATCGAAGCCGTAAGCGTCGAGCACGGCGAGATCATTTTCGATATGCTCCGCGCGGAGTTCCGACGGCATTTTTTGATTGTCATACAAATCGGCGAGAGACAGATCGCCGTATTTTTTTCGGGCGTCGAGAATTTTTTGCGCCGTATTTTCGATCGCCGCTCGCTGTTTCGCCGTCGGCTCGCACCACGGAAAATTGTTGTAGATGATCGTCTTTGAATAGCAGAAGCCTTTGCTGTATTGACCGCCCAACGCGCGAGTCCAGATCATGTGAACGCTCGATTCCAAAATGCCGAAATGAAACAACTCCGCGTCCGGGATCATGAAAATCTGATCGCCCGCGATTGTCGAGCTATCCAACCACGCAATCGGGAGATATGCGCGCTTATCCGACAACACTTTCGGAATTGCAATAAACCGGTCGGGAGTGATCTGCTCTCGAAACAAGTGCGGCGTCTTTGACAATTTCCGAGTCTTGTCGAAAGTGCTTGACTCGCGGAAGCGTTTAACCGCCGATACTCGTTCAGCCACGAGCGGCATCGATTGAATTTCTTCCGGCGTCGCGTCCTTCAACCACAGACAATAGCGCGGCAGATTTTTGACGAATTCGCGCCCCATCATGAATCGGCGAATGAATTTTTGAGCGCGGGGCTCTCGTCGAATGAAGTCGTCATATTGATCGGCTTCAATGATCAAATTCCTGCCGTCCGTCGGCTGATTGCCGCGATGTATTTCCGGCACCTCGCAAAGCGGTTTCATCTGTCCGGTCACAAAAATGTTCGGCGCGTCGAGCAGATACGCATTGATGTTCGCCACTTCCTGCGATTGATCGCCGTCAAAAATTCGGCGCGGTTGATCGTTGCGCGCACTGCTGAAGCCGACAATCACACTCTTATTGCTGAAAAAACTCCGCGTTTGCCGACTCCATTTCAGCGGACGATATGCAAAATCGATATGCACGCCGAAACGCTCGAACAGCGGCTTCCAAATCAAATACGCCTGCTCGCTTTGACACAGCGACTCCGGCAATACAAATGCCGCGCGCGTCTTTCGATTGTGCATGAATTGCGCCGCCTTGAAAATCCAGCCCGCCGCGTAATCGAGCTTGCCGTTTTTCGCATACGGCTTGCCGCGCTCGTTGACGAAGACGCGCGAAACATCCGCCTTCTGTTCCGGAGTTTGGAAAGGAAAACCGAACGCCGACGGCTTGCCGATGATGAAGTCCGCGCCGCGCGGCAACAGTTTCGACCAATCGAGCAAAAGCGCGTTGCCATGTCTGATGTGCGAGTTCGGCAAATTCTTTCGCAACTTTTTTGCCGAGCTTGAACTTGACTCAATGCCGAAAAATTGAGCTCCGGAGATTCTCGCCGTCGACTCCGGAACGTGCTCGAGTATTTCCTCTTCCAATCGACGCAACGACGCATGAATTTCGATCAAAAACTCGCCCGAACCGCAGGCAGGATCGAAAAACTTCAGCGACGCAATATGATTATGCAACTCTTTCAATCGCTCGGGATCAAAAAGTCTCTGCTCGAATTCCGCGCGGAGCTCGTTCAGAAAAAGCGGATCGATCACCCGATGAATCTTTTCGACGGCATTCATGCGTGTTTACCAAGCTCAAATGCTTTTCGATTGAGCTCCAAAAACTTCGGCGGCACGTTTGCTTCGAGCGATTTCTGCCATGACTCTTCGGATATGTCGAAGTAATGCGAAAGGCGTCCGAGCAGGACGATGTTGACTGCTTTGACCGAACCCGCTTCCCGCGCGATCGAAAGGCAATCGAGCGCGTCGAGCTTGACGCCCTTGCTCTTGATCTTCGAGACGAGATCGGTCGGATATTGCGCCGCGCCCGTGATCACCGGCATCGGATCGATCTGTTGCGTGTTCGTCACGATCTGTCCGTCCGGCTTCAGATACGGCAACCACCGCGCCGCCTCGAGTATCTCGAACGACACGATGAAGTCCGCCTCACCCTTGTCGACGTACGGCGAATACACTCGATCGCCGAACCGCACGTAAGTGACGACCGAGCCGCCGCGTTGGCTCATCCCGTGCACCTCGCTCACTTTCACGTCGAAGCCTTCATTCATCAGAAGATGCCCGAGAATTTTGCTTGCGAGCAACGAACCCTGTCCGCCCACGCCGACAATCATGATGTTTTTTGTCTCCATTCAAATGCCCCCTTCAGTATAATATCATTCTATAGAAAACAGCTCGAATGTCAATAAAAAAAACGCGCCCTCGACGGACGCGCTTTGTGTTTGGGAGATTAAATCAGTTTTTGATATCGGCAGGCGCGGACGCTCCGAATGATTTCATCGTCAAAGTCGCGCCGTCAAGTCCGACGTAACTGCCCCAACCGAAGTCTTTTGCCGCTTCGACAGCGACACGCGCGCGAACGTCAAGCCCTTCCGCGCGGAGTCTTGTTTGCGCTTCGATTGCGAGCGAAACTTCCGAGCCCGTCGCGATCAAAATTCCGTCCGGCGTTGCTTTTTCCGAATCCGAAATTACATACGCGCCCTTGAGTGCGTCGCGCTTGCTCGAGCCCGGCAATTGCGGCAAATTCCGGCGCGTGAGAACCAATGCCGTCGGAGTTTGCGAGCTCGTCACTGCGAGATACCAACCTGCGGCGGTTTCGGTCGCGTCTGCCGGACGAAACACATTGACGTTCGGCGTCGCGCGGAGCATCGCCAACTGCTCGATCGGCTCGTGCGTCGGACCGTCCTCGCCCACTCCAATCGAGTCGTGCGTCAAGACGTACGTCATCGGCAATTTCATCAACGCCGCCGGCCGCACCATCGGTTTGATGTAATCGCTGAAGACGAAGAATGTCGACACGTACACCCGCAAGCCGCCGTGCAACGTAATGCCGTTGGCAATCGCCGCCATTGCGAGCTCGCGCACGCCGAAGTGCAGATTGCGTCCGAGTCGATCTTCGGCAGAAAAATTTCCGACAAATTCCGAGTTGCTTGCGGCTTATCGGCATAAGCCCAATATGCCTCATCAGCCATGAGTACTTCGGCATCGATCGGCGCATGATATTGCTCCCAGAGTTTTTTGAGCTCGGGAAATTCCTTCGCGTATTCGACGAACATTTCATTCCAAGCGGCTTCGGCAATCACACCCTGTCGAGCGAGTGCCGCGTAATGATCGTAAACGTCTTGCGGCACGTCGAATGGGCTCTCGACATTATGCCGGCCGAGCGTGCGTTTGAGCTCCCGAACATTTTCTTCGCCGAGAGGCTCGCCATGCGCCGCCGCCGTTCCCTGCTTCGCCGGGCAACCGTAACCGATTGTCGTGTGCACCGTGATGAATGACGGACGCTTCGAATCACTTTTTGCTTCTTCGATTGCGCGAGCAATTGCATCGAGATCATTGCCGTCGGCAACGTCGAGCGTTTGAAATCCGAACGCCCGCATTCGAGCGGCAACATCTTCTCGAAACGCGATATCGGTACTGCCTTCGATCGAGATTTTGTTGCTGTCGTAGAGCACGATCAATTTCAACAAGCCGAGCGTACCGGCGAGAGAAAATGCTTCGGAAGAAATGCCTTCCATCATGCAGCCGTCGCCGCCGAGCACTAAGGTGTAATGATCGACGATCGGATAATTCGATCGATTGAAGATCGCCGCGAGATGTGCTTCCGCAATTGCCATGCCGACCGCCGTTGCCATGCCCGCGCCGAGCGGATCGGTGGTTGCCTCGACTCCGAGCGTGTGACCGTACTCGGGATGTCCGGGCGTCAATGAGCCGTCCTGTCGAAAAGACTTCAGATCGTCGAGAGTCAAACCGCTGCCGAAGAGATGAAGCAGAGAGTAGAGCATCGTTGAGCCATGCCCGCCGCTCAAAATGAATCGATCGCGGTTCGCCCAATGCGGATTTTTCGGATTGTGTTTCATGTGATGCTCCGGAGTTCGTACGTCGGCGGCGCGCTCCCGCATCGATATTCACCGTGCTCACCTTACTTGCCGAAAACTTCCTTGAGTTTCTGAGTCATTTCCGGCATCGAGACCATGTTGTTGAGTCCGATCGCCTGACCGGCTTTTTGCGCCTTCGGCAGAAGATCGGCTCCGCAGACGAACAGATCCGCCGCGCCGGGAACGACGTCGTCAATCGTGGTGTGATCGACTTCGACGCCGGTTATGCCGAGATTTTTGAGAGCGTTTTGGCAGTTCCGCGCCATCATGAAAGACGTAGCCAATCCCGAACCACAGAAGCACAGGATTTTTTTGATTGCCATAATGCAACACTCCTTGAATGAAATTTAATTTTGATCCGAATCGCTGTCGTCTTGCGGCGGTTCGACCACAGGTTTCGGAGCAGCGAAGTTACAGATAATCGGCAGGGCGAAGAGCGCGACGATCAGCATGAACAGTACCGAGCCGCCGAATGCCTTCGAGATGTTGCCGAAAACTATGCCCACAACAGTGAAGTCAGCATCTGAAAAAGTCGTGTTGGCAAAGCCGAAGTTGCCGAGCACCGGCAAAAGTGCCGCCGCAAAGAATGTAACAACGACTCCATGTACAAACGCTCCCGCGACGCAACCTCTCAAGCCGCCGGTCGCATTGCCGCAAACGCTCGCCGTTGCTCCGCAGAAGAAATGCACGACCGCGCCGGGCAAAATGATCGCCGCCGCAATGCCGCCCTGATTCATAAGTGCGAGGATCGCCAAGCCGATGATTCCGCCGATGAATGACGATAAAAATCCGATCAGCACCGCGTTCGGCGCAAACGGAAAGACGATCGGGCAATCGATTGCGGGTTTCGCGTTCGGGATCAATTCTTCCGAGATGCCCTTGAATGCCGGAACAATTTCCGCGATCAACAGACGCACGCCGGCAAGCACGATGTAAATGCCTGCAGAAAACGTGATCGATTGAATGACGGAGAAGATGATCCAATTGCTCTCTCCCCGGATCGGAGCCGCCGCTTCGGGATTGCCGAACTCAGCCGCGCCTGCCACGACAATGTAGCAGAAGAACATTACGATTGCGATCGAGATCGTGTTGTCTCGGAGGAATGACAGCCCTTGCGGAAAATTCACTTCTTCCGTGCTTTTGCCGCCGCCGAAAATTTTTCCGATCTGCGCGCTGATGAAGTAGCAGGAACTTCCAAAATGTCCGAGCGCGAGTGAGTCGTCGCCGGTAATTTTTTCCATCTTCGGCTGCATCAACGCGGGGAACATTGCCATTACGAAGCCGAGCAGCATTGCGCCGCCGACCGTCAATTGCCAACCGTCAAGCCCCGCAATGCCCGAGCGCGAAGACCGACGAAGTTTGCACCGCGTAATCCGTCAAGCCCATCGACACGATCGCTTCGTTGTTCGGAACCACGCCGTGCATGTTGAATGCCAATTGAACCGGATCGCCGAACGGCACGATCGATTGTTGGACGACGCCCGCGCCCGCTCCGAGCACGATGAAGCCGAGAATCGTTTTGATTGTGCCTTTGATGATTGCTTGACTGTCCGCCTTCTTCAGAATGAGACCGAGCATGGCGATCAGTCCGACGAAGATCGTCGGCGTCGAGAGAATTTGCTGAATGTAGCGCAACAGAGTTTCCATCACTGCTCAACCCCTTTCGTCGAAATAACCGAACAACTCTTCAACAGTACGAGCCTGCAAAATGTTTCGAGCGATTTCTTCGTCTTGAAGCAACTCGGAAATTTGCACCAATGCCTGCAAGTATTCAATTCGTCGATTTTAGGAGTCCGAATGCAGGGCGGCGTTTGCGCAAAAAAAATGACTCCCCGTCGGGAGCCGTGACGTCTTCAATTCAGAACCGCCCGCAATTCCTCGAGAATTCCGCGCGGAGTTTCGACATTCGTCAAGCGTTCGATTGTCCGCTCGTCACCGCGCGACTGCCGGAAAATGCAACGAGCTGCTTGAAAACCGTCAACGACATAATCACGTCGAGATATTTTTCGATGATGCTGCCCGCGCGGATCAGTGACTCGCCCGCAAAGCAGATCGAATCCGTCCAACTCATCGACTCTTCGGCAATCGCTATCCGATTGAGTGTCAGGATTTTCAGCAGTCGGGGCTGTTCGTCCGTCTCAATCTCGAAACTCAACGGCTAGCTCTGCCAACTCAGCCGCACCGGACTGTGATTGAGTATATATCGGCGATCTTCATTCGTCAAAATCGGATGGACGACCGGCACGGGGATCAGGCTCCTTATCCGAACCGTCGATATGATCAAATCGCATTTGCCTTCCAATTGATTTATATCGACTGCCGAGACAATGTCGACAATTTCCGCTTCCGGCAACAGCCGTTCAATCTCATGTTTGAGCATGTTGCCCGTCGAAATGCAACGTGAGATACGCCGCCTCGCTATCTGTGATCGGCAGTCCGATCATTCGCTCGAGATATTGCGCCACGGATTTTGTGATGTCAAACAAATTGCCGTACTCGCGGACGATGTCCTCGTGCATCGGATTGCCGAGCTGAATGCCGTAGCGAAAACGATACAACGACGAGCGAATATGAATGAACAGCGCGCGCTCGAGTTCGTCGCGATTGTTGAAGCACACGCACGCGATCTTTTCAAACTCCGTCACCAATGTTTTGACGATGCCGGCAAGTGCAGGCTTACGTAAATTTGCTCCGATTGCCGAAGTTCGGGGAAATATTTCTGCACGAGCTCAAACTCGCGCGAGGCGAAAATTTTCTTCTCCTTCAATCCGACAAAGTGCAGCTCGTCATTCGAGTTGATGATGATCGGAAGCAGTGCCTGCGGATATCGCTGAAGACCGTATTGCGACTGACTTGGCATGCGTCCGGCAATTGCTCGACATAAACCGGCGTGCGACTGCTGATGATGCAACAAACGATGATCTTGACGCGCTCGCTCGGCAAAAACACGTAATCGCGATTGCTTTTGACGGCAGAGCTCAATTCGTTGATTGCATTTTTCTCGTCTTCGGAGATCAAAATCCCGCGCCCGCGCACAATTTTCAGCGACGGCAATTTGTTTGCGTCGAGCCAATCGTTGATGCTGCAAATGTCGTAGTACACGCTTCGACGAGAGACGCTCATCTTTTCGGCAATCTCTTTGAGCGAAACGTAATCGTAGGAGTACATCAGCAGCTCGAGAATTCGGCGGCAACGCTCACTCAAGTTTTGTACAGACGCTGTATCGAAATCAGATCGAGCTTGCGAATGC
>CALGGX010000485.1 GCA_937916025.1 uncultured Selenomonadales bacterium | reverse complement strand
AACTGACTGTTCAGATGATTCAACGTCTTCTCAATATGTTTGGAGTACTCGTCAAAATTGCCGATAAAGGTGGCAAGACTATTCACCAACTGCGGAATCAGGGAAGACAGTATCAATACCAACAGCAGTACTACGATCAGCAGCAGTGATGTTGCGATTGCCTCCTCGCTGTATACCACGGGCATCCCAGGTTTTGTTACAATTCATCATAAGAGCAAGCCGATGCGACAAAAGAATGGCAGAATTATCCGCGTCTTTACAACGATCTTCAGAGCCAGATGTGACGGACATTTGACGATGGACTTTAAGCATAAGAACGCATTTGCGCCGGAGCTTGCTTTTGAAGTTGTCGATCCCGAACGCACGGACAAGAAATATATGATTTTTGGCATAGTTGATACTACGTCACAAGATAAGGATAACGCGAATACTACTTACGGATTTTGATTGATTGAAGGAGAGTCGGTGTTCGATCTGTTTAAGGTACGAGCACCTTCTCTAACATCACAAATACCATATTGATGTCAACGGAGGAGATGCTGAATAATAGTAGATCGTATTTTTAACGAAGATTGTCTCGAAGGAATGAAAAGAATTCCTGACGGCACGGTAGATATGGTGCTGTGCGATCCGCCGTTCGGCTCGACCTCCAACGTCTGGGATGTAAAACTGCCGACAGACAAGGTTTTCGAGCAGTATCTGCGAGTGTGTAAAGAAAATGCGGCGATTGTATTGTTTGCGCAGATGCCGTTCGGAGCAGAATTGATTATGTCTCAGCCGAAGTTGTATCGGTACGAATGGATATGGGAGAAGCCTGCGGCGGTCGGCTTTTTGAATGCATACAAGATGCCGATGCGCTGTCACGAGAACATCTTGGTGTTCTATCGGAAACTGCCGACATACAATCCGCAATATTGGTACTCGACGCCGTATAAGAAGACGAAGATTAAACCGATTGATTCACATTGTTACGGCGATGTTAAATGGAACGGGATAACGGAAACAGAGAGTATCGACGGTAAGCGATATCCGCGCGATGTCTTGCACTTTAACAAAGAGTTTTGCGGATACAGTTGGAGTTTGAAGAAATCGGTTCGACTTGCGCATCCGACGCAAAAACCGATCGCGCTGCTCGAATATTTAATCAAGACGTATACGAATGAAGGAGAGACGGTTCTCGACAATTGCATGGGCTCGGGCTCGACGGCGGTCGCCGC
>CALGGX010000484.1 GCA_937916025.1 uncultured Selenomonadales bacterium | reverse complement strand
ACCGTCATAGAAAGTGTAATCGGGGCAGCCTTCGCGTTGATCGATTGCCTTCTGCGCGATGTCGTTGTCGAGCCAAAAATTCTCGACTTCCTTCTCGCGCGAGGCGAAATCCAAATTCGTATCGACCTTTTTGTACAAATTGATCACCTCTGAAAAAAATGACTTACATCGTTTAACACAATCGGCAAGGCGGCGCAATGGCGGACGGCGATCGAGGCTGTATTGCATTTGAATGTTGACTTTGATATATTATCGCTGATGACAAGATATCAATGTCGAAGACCATCGACGGCAACAAAAAGAGTGGGCAGGATGGATAGTATGATACGACGATATTTTCAACCGACATGCATCAAGGAATTTCGTTGCGATGGCTCGAAATGCGGTGCGCAATGTTGCCGCGCGGGTTGGGCAATCGAGATCGACGATCAAACCGCCGCCGCTTATTCCTCGCTCGATGCCGATTTCAATCAACACTTACGTTTCGACGACGAACTGCAACAGCACGTGATTGCGCTCGACGCCGAGGGCAAATGCCCGATGCTCGGCGAAGACAAGCTCTGCTCGATTCAGAAGAAATACGGCGAGGATATGTTGTCGGAGACGTGTCGGCAATATCCCCGGCAGACGCTCGACTTCGGCAATTATTTCGAGCGGTCGTTGTCGTTGGTCTGTCCGCTCGCGGCGAATTTAATTCTCAATTCCGAGCGGCTCGAATTTGAATGGTTTGACGCCGACGAAGATTATCATCAACAATCCGAGCACTTCGAGTCGAATGTTCCGCTCGAGCTCCGCGCGGATTTTGTGACGCTGCAACGCACGGCAATTGCAATACTGCAACGCCGCTCGCTTCCGATCGCCGAGCGGTTGATCGAACTCGGAAAATATTTTGCGCAACTCGATCCCGACATTGCACTCGACGATCGATTTTTTGTCATGTCCGCGCCGAGCGATTCGCGCCTGCTCGAAAATTACTTGGTGCATGAGTTTTTCATCAATGCGTATCCGTGGAGATTTCCATTGCCGATCGAGCACAACATCAAAATATTTTTGTCAAACTGCAAAGAATTACTTCGGCGAGAACCGGAATTGACGCTCGAAGGCATTCGGCAATTTGTCACGGTGAGCAATCACGACATGGATTTTATTGCCGAGCAACTCAAAACGATTGCATTTCAATCGACGCTATGATAACATAAAACGAAATTATCAAGCGAGGGTGAATGCGATGAAACGATTTATGGGCGCGGAGGCGATCGTCGAGAAGAAGCGGCAATACATTATGCCGTGCCTCGGACATTTCTACAAAAATCCGCCGCAATTCGTCAAGGGCGAGATGCAGTATCTCTTCGATTCGGAAGGCAAAAAGTATCTCGACTGCTACGCGGGCGTATCGGTGATCAACTGCGGGCATTGCAATCCGGCGATTGTCGATCGAATGATCGAGCAGATGCGGGAGCTTCAGCATGTCTGCAATATCTATCTGACGGAGAATTTCGTGCGGTTGGCGGAGCGGCTTGCGGAAGTTGCACCGGGGCAATTGCAAAAGAGTTTCTTCTGCTCGACGGGGACGGAGGCGAATGAAGGCGCGCTGTTACTGGCGACGCTGTACACTCGGAGCAGTGAGTTTCTTGCGCTCGAGAGCGGCTTGCATGGTCGGACGAAGTTGACGATGAGCTTGACGGGGATCGGAATGTGGCGGACTGATCCGACGCCGGTCGGCGGGATCAATTTCGCGCCGAATCCGTACTGCTATCGCTGCCCGCTCGGCAAGAAATATCCGGAATGCGATTTGGAGTGTGCGAATCGGGTGGAGCGGCTGATCAAGTCGTCGACGAGCGGTCGTCCGGCGGCTTTGATTGCGGAGTCGATTCAAGGCAATGCGGGCATTGTGGTACCTCCGCGCGGTTGGTTTAAGCGCGTGAAGGAGATTTTGTCGAAATACGGCGCATTGCTGATCGTCGACGAAGTGCAGACAGGTTTTGCGCGCTCGGGCAAGATGTTTGCGATAGAGAACTTCGACGTGGAGCCGGATATAATGAGTGTGGCGAAGGCGTTGGGGAACGGGCAACCGATCAGCGCATTCATCTCGACGGCGGAGATAGCGGATGTTTACACTCGTCCCGGAGCGTCGACGCTCGGAGGCAATCCGGTATCATCGGCGGCGGGCTTGGCTGTGTTGGATTATATTGTCGAGCATGATCTGGGCAGAGCGGCGCGGACTCGCGGCGAGCAATTGATGAAGGGTTTGCGCGGTTTGCAAGTCAAGCATCCGATCATCGGCGACGTGCGCGGGATCGGCTTGATGGTCGGCGCGGAGTTTGTTCGATCGGACGGCTCGCCTGCACCGGAGGAGCTTGACTCGGTGATTGAAGAGCTGAAGGATCGGGGATTCATTGTCGGCAAGAACGGTGTCGGGCGAAATGTATTGGCATTTCAGCCGCCGCTCGTAATTTCGGAGCAGGACATTGACGATGTACTGAATGCGCTCGATCTGATCTTGTCGGCGAAGAAATTGTGATGATTGAAGATACGCTCGAAACGTCGTTTACGGTGCCGCGCACTCTCAGCGCGATGGCGGCGAAGTTTTACGTCAAGACTTCAAAAGTCATGGATCAAACGGGCTGGTATTTAAAAGAAGGCAGTTCTGTTACCGGAGTGAAAGTCATTGCTTCGGGGCAAAACATTCGTGATGTAAATTATCTCATCGAGAACAATCCGTTACCGAATGGTGAGAAAACAAAGATTTCAGATTGGTATAAAGTGCGCGGCACGGCGACAGTAACCAACGGTAAAGAAACTTTCATAAATTGCGAAATTCATTGGTATCAATGCAGAAATATCGGCAAGATAATGTTCAAAGTCAAAGTTTGGGGTGAGAAAATATGAAGATAAAGTATATCGGCGAGCGGGATGTCGATATCATTCCCGACAAAGTGTATGAAGTCATGAGTGTCGAGCGCGATTGGTATCGCATCGTCGATGAGTCGGACGAGGATTATCTCTACCCGCCGGAGCTGTTTGAAATCGTCGAGGCGGAACCGCCCGCACCGGTTTTGATGTGAAACGTGATTGACATGCAAAATCTTGCGTGATACACTTCTTACATTGAAGTTCACGCGAGGTGATTGCAGATGGCGTTGGATAATGTTTGCATGTGGATTGACGGACGCGGTTGGACTCGGATTACGCTCGACAAGGTTTTGGACGCGTATGCTTGCCTCGGCACCGTGTCTGCGAAAAGTCAATTGTTCATGTGCGATGCTTGCGGTCAGTTCGTTTTGTTGGCGAACGGCGAGCAACGTCAATATTTCAAGCACTCGGCGCAAGAAGCCGATAAGGATTGCCCCGATCGTTCGCAATCTTATTCCGATTGGACGAAAAGCACGCGGTCGCCGCCGCACGATTTGCCTTTGCGCATTCGTGTGACGGCGGCTGATTTTTATTTCGAGCTCGGATTGATTTGCCTGCCGAGTGATGTTTTCGAGGCGGTGTCCGGCAATCGCTTAACGATCACGCCGTTCGGTCGCTCCGCGCGGACTTTTTCATTGGCGGACGAATTGCTCGACGACGACATTACATGGCTGAATGTCGGTAACATTCCTGCGAAATCGTATGCGTTAAGTTTGACGCCGGAGTGTTCGGCGACGGAGTTTTATTGGTCGCGCTCAACTCGCGGCGTCGATGCGAGCGGCACAGTGTTTGACGCCGACAACGGCAGGAAACTCCCGCCCGACTCGAACGTGCAACTCAATCGACAATATTATCTGCTCACGACAAAAGAGCTCGGCGAAGTTCCGACGCATGTTCAATGCAAATTGCAATGCGCTAAGCGACATGGACTGAAGACTTGGCGATTGTATTCGATCATGGCAACGGCATTAACGGGAGATGCGGCGAAGTTTTTCCTGACGTATCACTGCCGATTAACAGACACGCCGATTGAAATACATCCGCTTTGGTCGATACACACGAAGATCGGCAAGACCGAGCCGTATATCATTCGTCATGACGCCCGGACGATGTATTTCTGCATCAGCGGCAACGCGAATGCAGGCGCATTTCCGCGTGCGGTGATGAAGACGATCGCCGATAAGCTCTTCAGGATCGATTGCAATTCTCGTCAACAGATCATTGCTTCCGGTCGTGCTCAACCGCTGAAATATCTGTATCTCCTGCGCGGTTTTCCGACATTCGAGATCAAAACGCCTGTCGTCACGGTTACGGACATTGCCGGAGTGCGCATTGCGGACGGAGTATCGAATGCATTGCCGAAGTCTCGCCGATTGCAGGTGCGCGGTGAATTTGACGGTTGCATTGAGATCGATCGGAACGGCGTCGTCGAGAACAGAATTGCTTTGCATGCCGACGTTCCGATTGAGATCGACTCGCTCGCGTTCGGGATGGAAGTACGGATATTGCAGGGCTTGGATTGCGTTTGGCGATTGCGATACGAACGCGCAGCGGTCGGGATTGCGGCTTCGGACGAAGACTTGTATGCGCGACTTCGGCGTGGCAGAGGGCGGTTGATTGCAGTACCGCACTCATGGATTAGCATGCTCGATCGGCCGGAGGAATATCCGAGAGTGGCGGGTTGGTTGCATCGAAGCGTCCGCGCGGGATTTGTAGCGGAGGAGTCGTATGCGCTGTTTCGACGGTTTGTGTTGAATGAAGGGAGTGTATGATTAATGAAAGACATTAAAGACTTGACGGACGCTGAAGCTCGTACACTGTGCGAAGCGATCGGAGCAGAAGCATTACGACAATTATACTTTATTAATCCGAAAAACTTCGCGAAAATTTGTCGAGGATTCAGAGCGAGTACATTGTCGGCGGATAAGGTTATTGATCTTACCGTTAAAAATCGTGATCAAGAATTTGTAGCGCGTTTTTTGAAATTGAACAGAGACGCGATATTGCGAAAAGAACGGCGCGAAGAATTTGCTCGTCTGACGGATTTGACAACCGACATTGCAAAAGCAGAATTGAAACGCAACGCAATTCGAGATGAAATCGCCGCAGCCAACAAACAGCTTACCGAAACACAGTCGCGACTCGCAAAAGTCAAACGTGATGCCGAATTTTACACTAATCGCCACAAAGATTTAGAGCCGAAAGTTTCCGCTCTGCAAAATCGATACGACCAATTGACTGCCGATATCGAGCGGCGCGAACGCGAGATTGAAACTCTTCACCGGCTGAATGACGCTATTGAGCGGCGCGAAAACGAGATCGCAATTCTTCAAAATCAACGCAATGAATTGGATGAACAGATCGAACAGCGCAAACAAATTGCAGACACAGTTCAACGAGAAGTCACTGAAAATGAATCGAATCGCGATAAATTACAGCAAGAGATCGATCGGCTTCATGCGCGACACAATGAATTGATCGCAGAGATCGAACGCGACGAACAATGCAAGCAACATGCTTTCAAACTTCCGAATGAAATGGCAACGGCAACTCAAAAGCTCGCTCAACTCAAGCAAGGTGTTTCGCTTTACGAAGCGCGTTGTACAGATTTGAAACGCGAGTGTGCCGATCTTCAGCCCAAACGTGACAAACTGATTGCCGACATCGAGCGACGCGAACGCGAAATCGCAGTTCTTCAAACTCAATTCGACAAACTGACTACCGAAATCGAGCAACTTAAACTCCAATCAGCCGCCATTAAATCCGAAAACGCACAGTGCACAGATGCTCCGAGTGCCGTTGCCATTCAGCCCATCATTTCCTCCCTTCCGACAAAAATCTACCGCGCCGGACAGACGCTCAACATCAAAGTCGATCCCGAGTCTTTCATCGATGCCTTCATCGAGTCGCTTGGCATTGACAACGAGAAGATCGCGAAATTCGCCGAGTATCTCCGCGCGGCGTACGACAAACACATGCCGTTGCTGTTGGCGGGCTCGAGAGCGCACGACATTGCCGACGCATTTTCAATCGCATTGACCGGCAAAACCGCCGCCGTTCTCGATTGCTCCGGCGTCGACTCTCTCGACGATCTGAATTTTTGCGAGGCAAGTGACGACACAATCATCGCCGCACTCAACCCGCTCGCGCCGAACTTCGTCGCGTACCTGCCGGAACTGCTCGGCATCAAAGACAAATTCGTCATTGCGATCTTCCCGTTTGCCGACGATTTGAAATTCGAGCCGCGCGGACTGTTCAATTACTTCTTGCCGATCTGCACCGAGCTCGTCCTGCCGAAGCGCATCAATCAATTCGAATACGTCAGTGATGAATTGCGAGAGTTGTTGGAGGGCGAGGCATGAACGATCAATTGTTGAATGCAATCGCCGCCGATTTAAACATACGCCGAGGCACGAGCGAAGTCGAATCGGATTTCAAAACTCGGATCGTTTACAGCGCGATCGCTCGACAGGCATACGCGAGTCTCTTCGACAGAGTTGACACCGATCGATCGACCGTTTCGATCAGGCATTTCAAAGATCGGATCAGCGAATTGCAATCGATCTATGCCGAATTATATCCCGAAGTGCAACTCGCCGAAAACCTTCCGATCGACATTTACAGGTTATATCTGAAGACCGGCGGCATTTATTACACTCCGAACCGAATCGCCGCATCGATGCCGAGTTCAGCCGTGCAGGACGGCATTAAATTTATGCGCGGAGTGACGCCTGATCAAAAAGTGCGAATGAGCGGCGCGGGATTTTTTCTGCCGTCGAGTAAAACGTCCGTTAAAACCGTCGCCGAAATGTTTGCGTTGCCGAACAAAACTCTGCTCGAAACGTGGGATGAACTCATTCGCTCGGCAAAGTGGCGTGTTGAAACCATGCCGGTCGGTACTCAATTCTTCGTCGACGACAAATGGTTCGACAAACCCGCGCGGAGCGGCGAAATTTCAATTGCACGATTCGGCGAATGTGAGCCGCGTACGTATTATCTCTGCAAATTCGACGGCGATAAATTCGAGTGCAGTCAATTGCCTCGGTGGCGAATTTATGACGAAAGATTCTCCAAAACATATCGACGAGTGACATTCGCATGTCGTGCCGCGCGCGGAACATTGCCGCCGATCAAATTCAAAATCGACGGCGCGATCGTCAATGCAAAATGCACTTACCTGCCGCCGTCGGAATTAAATTTGCTTAATCTCTACAGTTGGTCGCAACAATCCGCGCGGACGTTTGACGCCGAAGTTTTCTTCGCGCTCAAAAACATACTCGAGCGGATCGGCTATTCATTTATCGAGGAGTGATCGCAATGTCTTACGGAGTCAACACCATTCACAAAAAACTGCGCTCGGAGCTCGAGAACTACATCAAATCGCAATACTTCGGGAAATCGCCGCTGTTACTCGACGCCGTTTCGGATCGATTAGATCGCGAGGGCTTGATGTATCGAGAACCTTACATCGAATCGTCACCGGCATACAAAACCGCGCGGCGCGGCTTTGAAACAATCAACCTGCCGAATTGGCTGAAACAATTCTTCATACGCCTCGGCAATGCAGGCTTGGGCGTGTACCTTACGCCGTTCGTGCATCAAATGCAGGCATTGGAAGCGGCGACGGCAGGCAGAGATTTGTTCGTATCGACAGGCACCGGCTCGGGCAAAACCGAATGTTTCATGTGGCCGCTGATTGCAAAGCTCGCCGCCGAAGCATACAACTCGCCCTCGATATGGGAAATGCGCGGCGTCCGCGTGATGATCATGTATCCGATGAATGCGCTCGTCTCTGATCAGATCAGTCGATTGCGGCGATCGATCGGCGATAATGATCGGAAATTCATCGAGATATTCCGAGACGTGTGCGGCGAAAACGTCCGCCGACCGCAATTCGGCATGTATACCGGTCGAACGCCATATCCCGGCGCGTTGCCCGATCGAAAGCAAGATCGGCAATTGAAACGAACGCTCGAGTTGATCACCGAGTCCGAGGACGCGGAGTTTTTCAATCGACTCGTCTCGGAAGGCAAAATCCCCGCAAAGTCAAACATGCAAGAATTTATCGCCGGACTCGAGAACGGCTTGCACATTCCGAATCCTGAAGACGCCGAGCTGATCACGCGCTTTGAAATGCAACGATGTTCTCCCGACATTTTGATCACGAATTACTCGATGCTCGAATACATGTTGATGCGCCCGCGCGAGCAAAACATTTGGAATGAAACGCGCGCGTGGCTCGACGCCGATCCTTCAAACAAATTGCTGTTCGTGATCGACGAGGCGCACATGTACAAAGGCTCGTCCGGCGGCGAAGTGGCACTGCTCATTCGCCGATTGCTGTACAAACTCGGTATCGCACGCGACAGAGTGCAGTTCATCTTGACGACCGCGAGCATGCCCGACAATCCGAAAGCAGTCGCGGAATTTTTCAATGCGTTGACGGCATCCGAAAAAGCGCACGGCTTCGAGCATTTGATCGGCGAGCGCGAAGAATTGACTTCCGATCGAAATTTCGACATCGACTCGAAAAAATTATTGCAGTGCTCGGCGGATGAGTTTGAAGGCGATGAAGACGCTCGATTGAATGCGCTCAACAATTTTTGGAACGACATCGAAGGCGCGCCGAAACATTTTTCATCGCCGAAAGAGGCGTATGCATGGCTGTATGATCACTTGATTGAATATCGTCCGTTCGCCGAAATAATCTGCCGCTGTCGAGGCGAAGCGGTTTCATTGAATGAACTCGCGACAACAATTTTTCCGACATT
>CALGGX010000483.1 GCA_937916025.1 uncultured Selenomonadales bacterium | reverse complement strand
TCGACATTTCCATTCACACCGATTTCAGCTCCGACAAGAAGAACAAGATCGTCCCGCGCGTCGGCACGAATTTAAAACCTGATGCGGTTTTGAACAACATCGAGCAACCCTGCCGGAATTACGAAAATCTCTACGGCAAGGCATTCATATCGAAGAAGTCCGCGATCGCGAAAGAGATCCGCACGCTCGTCAACAGCGTCTGCACGGCGGGCAATACAGACGATTTCGCGGTTCCGATCCTGCGCATGCTCGGCAATACGCGCAGCAATGAATTCAAGCAGAGATGTTTTATAATCGCTCGGAAGATCGGCGGCAATTGGTCGGACGCTCAGAAAAAGCAATTGGCAAACTTCTGCATGATGCAACTCGACAGCGATCTGCAGGGCATCAGCCTCCGCGATTATTGGAGCTCGTCGTCGAATACGAACACGAAATTGCAGGCGATTTTCGCAATGAGCATGTGCGCGTCCGAAGATCAACTCAATCGGCTTGAGAAGTTGCACGGCGACGAAAGATATCTCAATGCCTGCCTGTACACGCACGCCAAGACGAAAACTCAGATCGATTGGATTTACAATTGCTTCAAGCGCGATATCGGCGTGGTCGGGCGCGGGTCGAAGAGCAACATTCAATTCAGCTCGTACGCGATCGGACTGGTATTTTACCTCGACGGCAAGCCGACAAACGCAAAGATCAGCAAAGCCGGCGTGGTCAAAGATCTGTGCGACGCGATCCTTTCGCAAAAGATCTCGATCGACGAAGCGATCTGTTGCGTGCTGGCGATCGGTTGGATTTGCGATCGGCGTTCCGAAAATGATGTGAGTGACGAGTCGATTGAGCTCGCGCTTCGGACGCTCGACGACATGAACATGTATTTCAATTTCGACGAGCGGCGTCGGCTGTTCAAAATGCAGGCGGTTGTTCGCAAGATGTTGCAGGGTCAGGCGTTGAGCAAAGACGAAGAAGAATTTTTGCTGTTGAAACTCAGCGGATTTGAATATTAATGCGTAATTCGTAATTCGTAATTCGTAATTAGGAATGCGTAATGAATAATTAGAGAATGGGAGAATGAATGTTGAATGTCGGATAAATTGAAAAGCCTCGGGCATCAAACGGACTATCACTTTGAATACTCGCCGGATTTTCTCGAGGCGATCGAAAATAAAAACTCCGCGCGGAATTATTTCGTCAAGCTCAATTGCGAAGAGTTCACTTGTATCTGCCCCGTGACGCATCAGCCGGATTTCGCCAAGATCGAGATCAATTACATTCCCGACAAAAAACTCGTCGAAAGCAAATCGCTGAAACTGTATTTGACGAGTTTTCGCAATCACGGCACGTTTCATGAAGACGCCGTCAACACCATCGCAAATGATTTGATCAAATTGCTCGCGCCGAGATATCTCGAAGTGATCGGACATTTCAGCGTGCGCGGCGGCATTTCAATCGAGCCGTTCGTAAATTACGGCAATGCAGAATTTCAATCGATGGCGCAACGCCGTTTGGAGAGCAGGGATTAAGAAGTTGAGACAAAAGCGAATTGCGCTCGTCAATGACATCACGGGCTTCGGACGTTGCTCGGTGACGATCGAGTTGCCGATTCTCTCCGCGCTGAAAATTCAAGTCTGCCCGCTCCCGACGGCAATTCTCTCCGTGCACACCGGCTTCAGCGATTACTTCCTCGACGACTTCACCGATCGAATGACGCGGTACATCGACAGCTGGAATAAAAACGCGCTTCGATTTGACGCGGTCGCGACAGGTTTTCTCGGCTCGATCCATCAGATCGAAATTGTCAAGAGTTTCGTCGAGCACAGCGGCAGTCAAATCATGATTGATCCGGTGATGGGCGATCACGGCAAAATCTATGCGTCTTACACGAAAGACATGTGTCTGGAAATGCGTCGGCTGTTGACGGCGGCGGATCTTGTCACGCCGAACTTGACCGAGGCATGCGAGTTGCTCGGCATTCAGTATCCCGACGGCGGAATGATCTCGGACTCGAAGCTGGCGAATATCGCGGCGAATATTGCGGCGAAAACTCGCGGGCGACGAGTCGTGATCACCGGCGTCACTCTCGACAGCGGCGACGGCAGAACGCTCTCGAATTTCGTCTACGACAAGGGCAATGTCAATCTCGTTAACGTCAAACGCCTCGGCATCGATCGCTCCGGAACCGGCGATGCGTTTTTCGCCGTTCTCGTCGGCAATTTGATCAACGGCAATTCACTCGCGGACTCCGCGCGGAAGGCGGCGGATTTTGTCTCAAAATGCATCGAATACGCCGAGAAACTCGAATTGCCATGGAATTTCGGCTTGCCTTTTGAAGAATTTTTGACAGAACTCGATTGAAGGGTGCAACAATGCTTGAATTGATCATCGGACGCGCGGGCACGGGCAAAACATTCGACTGCCTTCGGCAATTGAAAGAGCTGTTGCAAAGCAATCCGCTCGGGCGGCAATATCTCCTCGTGCCGGCGTACATGACTTACAAAATCGAGCGCGAACTCGCCGGGCTCGTCGGCGGAGGCATGCTCAACACTTACGTTTTGAGTTTTCAACGCTTCGCGCAACACGTGTTGCAGGAAACGGGAGGAGCGATCACTCCGCGCATTACCGATATCGGACGGCGACTCCTGCTCAAAAAAATTCTGCTCGATCGGAGCAAACGCGACGAATTGAAATACTTCGCAAAGGCGGCAAAACAGCGCGGCTTCAGCGAAACGCTCGCCGAGCAACTGAAAGAATTGCGAACGTATTCGATCGACGCGGACGCGCTTCGAGAAGCAACATTCGAGCTCGACGACGCGCTTGCCGATAAAGTCATCGATCTTGCCGAACTCGCCGATGACTTCAAACAATCGATCGAAGGGCGCAAGAATGACGATGAAGACGTGCTCGAGCTCGCGGCGAAATTGATCGCCGAATCGCCGGATATATCCGAAGCGGACGTTTTCATCGACGGCTTCATTTTTTTCGATCCGCAACAGCGAAAAATCCTCCGAGCACTGTTGCAAGCCGCGCGGAACGTGCACGTGACGTTGACGATGGAGCCGGAAATTCAATCAAACGAAAATCGGCGGCAACTCGGAATGTTTCATCGCGCGTTCGAGACGTTTTGCATGCTCCGAACATTGTCGAAAGAACTCGCAATCGAATTGCAACTCACTCGGCTGAACGAGCCGCGGCGATATCGAAATTCCGCGCTGAAATTGCTCGAAGCAAAGATGTTTGAATTCCCTCCGTCAATTTCGACGGGCGGGCAATCGACAGACGGCGTGAAAATCCTCGAAGCGGCAAGCAGACGCGTGGAAGTGGAAATGCTCGCGCGCGACATTCGACAAAAACTCGGCGAAGGATATCGGGCGCGGGAGATCGGCGTTTTGATCCGCGACGAAAGTTACGCCGATTTGATCAAGCCGGTCTTCGAGAAGCATGGCGTTCGATATTTCAACGATGCCAAACGCGAGGGCGCGCATCATCCGTTGGCGGAGCTGATCCGCTCGGCGATTGAAATGCAGAATTGGCGGATTGACGCGATCTTTCGTTGTCTTCGGACGGGATTTTTCGAGATCGAGCGTGAGTCGATCGATCTGCTTGAAAATTACGCGCTGGAATTCGGCGTACGCGGACGAAAAAAATGGACGCAATCGGAGCCGTGGACGTGGCATCGACGCGAAGTCGACGACGATCTCGACAAGCAATCGGATTGGCAGAAAGAACGCGCGGCGTCGGCAGATGCGATCAGGCGTTCGATCATCGAGCCGCTGTCGGAGTTTGCGGATCAATTGCGAAGCTCGAAGTCGATTCGTCTGAAATCGGAAGCATTGTACGGACTGCTCGAGCGGCTTGACGTGTTTGAAACGCTGAATGTTTGGTCGGAAACGGCGGCGGCGAACGGCGATCTCGCGCTGTCGAGAGAGCATCTCAAAATCTGGGATGACGTGACGGTCATGCTCGAGCAGTTTGTCGAAGCCCTCGGCGAAGAAGAAGTGACGGCGCGGGAATTCGAGGCACTCGTCAATGAAGGACTCGACGCGTTGAAAGTGTCATTAATCCCGCCGGGGCTCGATGAAGTGACGGTCGCTCAATTCGATCAAAATTCATTGCAAAACTCGCGCGCGATTTACATTCTCGGCTTCAGTGACGGACGAATGCCGCGCCGCTCGCAAGAAAAAGGACTGTTTTCGGATGCGGATCGATTGCATTTGCGCGACTCGGGCTTGGAAATTTCGCTCGGCGGCATCGAAAATTCACTGGCGGAAAAATTTCTGCTGTATCGCGCGCTGACGGAGTCCGGCGAATTTCTTTGGCTGTCATATCCGCTGGCGGACGCCGAAGGCAAAGCAATGCAGGGCTCGGCGTTGCTCGATCGATTGAGCGCGCTCCTGCCGTCGATTGAAAAGCAATTTGCGCCGATCGACATTTTGACGCCGGAGGAACGGCAGGAATTTATTCCGGGCGAGATGAAACTCGACGCAAAAACCGCGCGGCAATTGTTTGCGCCGCGAAAAAAACTCGACGGCAGCGTAAGTCGTTTCGAGCAGTTCATGGCGTGTCCTTTCAAGCATTTTGCAAAGTACGGCTTGCGATTGGAAGAGAGGCGCGAATGGAAATTCATGCCGCCGGATGTCGGCAGTATCTTGCATGCGATATTGAAAAAATTCGGCGAGCGAATGCAGGCGCAAAACAATCGGCGTTGGGGAACGGTCGAGGAGCCGGAGATGGTTTCGATTGTCGACGAATTGATTGAAGAAGTCGCGCCGCGTTTGCGCAATCAATTGCTGAAGAGCACGAAGGCGTATGAATATCAGCTCGAGCGGATACGGCGATTGACCTCGACGAGTCTTCGGCGACTGATTGCATTCGATCGCGCGAGTAAGTTTCATCCGACGCGGCTCGAAGAAACATTCGGGCGCGAGGGAGCGTCGAAACTCAATTATGAACTCGACGCCGCGCGGTTGGAGCTCAACGGGCGGATCGATCGCATCGACGTTGACGAGAACGGCGAGTATTTTCTGATCATGGATTACAAAACCGGCGCGAATGTATCGCTGAATGCGGTGGATTTCTACTTCGGCATCAACCTTCAGCTGCTGACGTACCTGCTCGCTGCGAATGATCTGCTCGGCGATCGACTGAAGCCGGCGGGAATGTTTTACTTCCTGTTGCGATATCCGCCAAAACCGGTTGATGCGGAAATGTCGGAAGAAGACGCGCGAGAGAAGCTCGAAAGTGATCTGAAGATGCCGGGGCTGATGCTCAATGATGAATCGATTGTCTTGCGCATCGACAACGAGTTGCAGTTTATCAAGGCGCGACTCAAAACCGGCGGCGGATTTTATTCGACGACAAACGTGAAGTCGGCAGAGGAGATCAATCGGTTGTTGCAGTATGTTCGCGAGATTTTTCAACACATCGGCGATAAAATTCTCGGCGGCGAAATTTCGGCGCGTCCCTTCAAAAAAGACGGCGATAAAAACGGCTGTAAATATTGCGAGTTCGGAGCGGCATGCGGTTTTGATCCGGACTCGAAGAATTGGCTTTTCATTCCGAACTGGGATGATGCGGAGGCGTTGACTCGGATCGAGCAAAAACTTCAGCGGGGTGATCACATTGAATGAAAACGATTTGCCGAAACTTCAGTGGTTTCCGGGGCACATGAAGAAGGCGCAACGCCTGATCGAGTCGAATTTGAAACTCGTCGACATCGTGATTGAAGTGCTCGACGCGCGCATTCCCTTCAGCAGTCAAAATCCTTTGCTCAAAAAAATTCTCAACGGCAAGCCGCGTTTGATCGCCCTGTGTAAATCCGATCTCGCCGATGAATTTTTGACTCGAAAATGGATCGAACACTTCCGCGCGGAGCAAATTCCTGCGATTGCCGTCGACGCCGTCAAGGGGCTCGGCATCAAAAATCTCCTCGCCGCCGCGAAAAAACTCGCCGAGCCTATGACGCACAAACTCGTCAAACACGGCGGAAAACCGCGCGCGGCTCGAGTGATGATAATCGGCATTCCGAACGTCGGCAAGTCGTCATTGATCAATCGATTGACGGGCGGCGCGCACACGAAGATCGAAAATCGCCCGGGCGTCACGCGCGCCAAGCAATGGATCAAACTCGAAGGCGGATTGGAACTGCTCGACACGCCGGGCATTTTATATCCGAAGTTTGACGATCAACTCATTGCGCTGAAACTCGCGTGGACGTTTGCGATCAACGACGAGACTTACGATATCGAACGGACGACTTGTCTGTTGCTGGAAAAACTCGCGCGCGATTATCCTTCGCATCTGATCGAAAGGTTCAAACTCGAGATGCCGTTGCCGATTGTCGGCGAGGAATTACTCGACGTGATCGGCAAAAAGCGCGGCTGTTTGAAAAAGGGCGGCGCGGTTGATATTGACAAAGCAATTCGATTGGTTATGACGGAATTCCGCGCCGGTAAACTTGGACGGATCACTCTCGATCCGATCAATGATGAAGAATTTGATTTGAAATGACGATAAAAGAGCAGAAGAATCGAAAACTCGAGGAAGAACGCGCGCGCGTTTTTCGCTTGTACGAATATGAAGACAAACTCCGCGCGGAAGGATTGCGATTGATCGCGGGCGTGGACGAAGTCGGGCGCGGCTCGCTCGCCGGACCGGTTGTCGTTTCGGCAGTGATCTTGCCGCAGGACGTTTTCATTAAATATCTGAACGACTCGAAAAAAGTGACGCCGCGTCGACGCGAGCAGTTGTATTATGAAATTGTCGAGCGGGCGATCGGTGTTTCGACCGTGCGTTCGGAAATTGAAGAGATCGATCGACTGAACGTCTACCGTGCGACGCTCGAAGCGATGAAGCGCGCGGTGAATGCGTTGCCGATTGCGCCGGATTTTGTGTTGACGGACGCGATGCGAGTGGATTTCGGAGCAGGGATCGACTCGGAAGCGATTGTCCGGGGCGATGCAAAATCGGCATCGATAGCGGCGGCGTCGATCATTGCGAAAGTGACTCGCGATCGCCTGACGGACGATTGGAACGAGATTTTTCCGCAATACGACTTCAAACACAATCGCGGCTACGGAACAAAAAAACATTTGGACGCGATCAAAAAATACGGCGCGAGTCCGTTGCATCGACGAAGTTACGAACCGGTTAAGTCAATGTACTCGGCGCAACTGTCGATTAAATTCTGAACTGAAGGGAGCGAAAGCAAATGCCATTGGACGCAGGTGCCATAGGTATAAGACCGTTAAATCAGCCGCAACGTACGGGAGGCACGGACGGCGTCCAGAGGCGCGATGATGGCAGTACGAGCGGCGGATTTCGACCGCAGACGAATGTGGCGTTGAGAACCGCCGTCGATGATATGGCGGGATTATTGTCTCGGATATCGACGAGCGAGCGATTCGGCTTGGAGAAGATGCCGGACGAGGTAAGTCAGATCGTGCGGAACGTACTGCAACAGGCGTTTTCGATGGACGCGACGCTGAAACAGGGCGTCGGCAGCACGCTTGAAAGTCAGCGTTTTTCGATGGAACAACTTTCGGTGTTTGCGCGAATGCTGTCGCAGATCGGCGCATTGGCTGAAAAAGGCTTTTCGATGGAGCTCAACTCCGAGACCGAAATATTGTTGAAGAACTTCAAAAATCTGCTGGTGAGTGAAGAGGGCGGCACGGCACTCGAACCGGTATTGCTGTCGAAGGCGTCGTTTGAATTAATCGACTCGAAAAACGCGGCAGACTTGCCGCAAATGTTATACGCGGCGTTGGCGCAATTGGCTCAAGGCACGACGGCGCAACTTCCGATGCCGCAAAATCAGCAATCGGAAGGCATGGCATTTTTGAAGCAACTGATCAAATACTTCATGCCGCGTTCGTCGAGCGATGCGAATTCGATGCCGGAGGAAGGACAGGAGCAATCGACGCCGCGCGGCTCGCAAAATCAAGGCGGGCAACAAACTCGGGACGGACAACAAAATCAGTCGGTGACACAGACTCGTCAATTTCTGCAATCGATGTTCCGCAATATCAAATCGGCGGCACAAAACATGCCTTCGCAATCGCCGAATCAAAGTCAACAGGCACCGGCTCAGCAATCAAATCAGCAACCGCAATATAATCAGCCGCAAGCTCCGAATCAAAATCAACCGCAATTCAATCAGCAACAAACTCCGAACAATCAACAGCAACAGCAACCGCAATTCAATCAACCGCAATTCAATCAGCCGCAAGCTCAAAATCAACAGCAATCGCCGCAATTCAATCAGCAACAAACTCCGAACAATCAACAACAACCGCAATTCAATCAGCCGCAATTCAATCAGCCGCAATCTCAAAATCAACAACAGCCGACGCAAAACCAACAGCAACCGCAATATAATCAGTCGCAATTTCAAAACAATCAACAGCAACCGCAATTCAATCAGCCGCAAACTCAAAACCAACAACAGATGCCGCAATTCAATCAGCAACAAGCTCCGAATCAACAGTCGCCGCAATTCAATCAGCAACAAACTCAAAATCAACAGACGCCGCAATTCAATCAGCAACAAACTCAAAATCAACAGACGCCGCAATTCAATCA
>CALGGX010000482.1 GCA_937916025.1 uncultured Selenomonadales bacterium | reverse complement strand
GTCGGAACGATCGCGTTGACGCCGGAGCAGGCGAAACACTTTGCAGAGTTGGGCGTGAGCTTCCTCGCGCTCGGAGCCGATACCGGCTTCCTCGTCAATGCCGCCGATAATACGTTGAAGACTTTCAAAGGCGCAATCGAAGGCTGAATTTACGGGGGGACTGCAATGGAATTTCAAGAAGTGATCAAAAATCGGAGAGGCACGCACGTTTTTTCCGATAAGCCGATTGACGATCAAGTGCTCGCCGCAATCATCAAAGATGCTCAACGCGCTCCGTCATGGGCGAATGCGCAAGCGACTAAAGTTTACATCGCGACCGGCGAGACGCTCAAAAAAATCAAAGCCGATCACGCGGCAAGTAAAGGCTCCGGCAATTCGGATATTCCGACGTTGCATCGTCAGGCATGGGGCGAGCGGGCATTGGCAAATCAAGGAGCGTTGATGGGCAGTTGGAAAGAATTTCTCGGCGATATGACGCAATTCGGACTCTCGCAGGGAAAATTGTTTGACGCCGCCGCAATCGCCTATTTCACGGTGCCGAAAGATGCTCCGCAATGGGCGTTGATCGATCTCGGCGCATTTTATCAGACGTTGATGCTCGCCGCATGCAATTACGGCGTCAGCTCGATGCCGGCTTACGAGATCGTCAAATTCCCCGAGGAAATTCGCAAGCACATGGGCGTTCCCGACGACGAATGCATTGCAATGGGCGTTGCGCTCGGCTATGCGACCGATGACAAGATCAATCAATTCGTCTCGCCGCGCGTTCCCGTCGAAGACATTTGTACTCTCAAAAAGTAATTTTCAATCGAAATTTCAAGGCGGGGCAACCTGCCTTTTTTATTGCAGGCGATTTGTTTCTCTGATACAATCGATGCAAAAATTGCGCGAGGTGCCGCCGTTGGAACGAGGAAAATTTTTGGCGATAATGCTGTCGACATACATCACAATTCAATTTCTGCTCCGCTCGGCGATTGCCGTCACTTCGATCGAGTTGCTCGACTTCGGCGCGCTCATTTCGACATTCGCAATCGGACTCGCCTTTGATCTGATCGTCGGCATTTGCTTTGCGGCACCGATCGCCGTTCCGATTTTGATCTCAAACTCCGCGCGGCTTCGAGCAATCGCCGTCTTCGTTTTCGACTTTGTGATCATCTTCATCGCCGTCGCGCAATTTTTATTCTGGCAGGAGTTTCATACCAACTTCAATTTTATTGCCGTCGATTACCTCATCTATACTCATGAAATGCTCGGCAACATCGCGCAATCATTCAACGTGCCGCTTTTGCTTTTTGGAATTTTAATCGCCGCCGGGCTGATTTTTTATTGCCAACGCCGCGCGGAGTTTGACTTTCCGATCGGATTTTTTTTGCTCGCAATCGGCGCGAGTTTTTTAGTGATCCAATCCGATTGTAAAGAAAAATTCTCCGACAATCGACACAACATCGAGCTTGCCGGAAACGGCTCGTTTGAATTCGTCCGCGCGTTTTTCGCCAACGAACTCGATTATCAGACGTTTTACGTCACGCACGACGAGCACGAAGTCATTCGCCGGTTGCGATCGCTTTTGACTGTCGACAACGCGACATTCATCGATGACTCGAGCGTCACTCGGCGCGTTGAGAATTCCAATCGCCTGTCGAGCGTCAAACCGAATGTCGTGATGATCACTGTCGAGAGTTTGAATGCCGACTTCACCGGCGCGTTCGGCAACGGCAAGTTGACTCCGAGACTCGATCGGATTGCGGAACAATCTTTTTGCTTCATGCGAATGTACGCGACCGGCACTCGAACCGTCCGAGGACTCGAGGCGTTGAGTTTGTCGTTGCCGCCGACTCCGGGGCAATCGATCCTGCGTCGAAAAGACAATGCCGATATGTCGACACTCGGCGCGGTCTTTCGAGATAACGGCTACGCGACCGATTTCCTTTATGGCGGCTACGGCTATTTTGACAATATGAATGCCTTCTTCGGCGCGAACGGTTACGAGATTAAAGATCGGACGACGATCCCGGACGACGAGATTTTTCATGAAACGATCTGGGGCGTGGCGGACGAAATTCTTTTTACGCAAGTGCTTCGGTCGATGGACGAGCATTTCGAGCGGGGTGAGCACGCATTTGAAATGATCATGACGACTTCAAATCATCTCCCGTTCAAATTCCCTGCCGATCGGATCGACATGCCGGAAGGTACCCGCGCGGCGGCAGTGAAATACACGGACTGGGCGATCGGCGATTTTCTCGAGCGCGCGTCAACTCGTCCGTGGTTTGACGAGACGATCTTCGTAATCGTTGCAGATCATCAAGCACTCGCGGCAGGCAAAACGACATTGCCGGTAAACTGCTATCACATTCCTTGCATGATTTACGCGCCGAAGTTGGTTGAGCCCGCGCGGAACGATAGATTGATCAGTCAAATGGATTTGCCGCCGACATTGCTTGGAATGCTCGGCATCTCGTACGAATCTAAATTCCTCGGTCGAGACATCTTCCGCGCGGAGCGAGCGATCGCGTTCATCTCAACATATCAATTGCTCGGAATGATTGAAGACGACACTCTGATCGTCTTGACGCCCGACAAAAAAATCGCCGCGTATCGCATCGACGATTGGAATTCGAGTTCGTACACTCCGATCGAACTGCCGAAGCAATTGATTGACGATGCCGTCGCATATTATCAAGGCGCGAGCTTTTTATACAAGAGCGGCTCGCTCAAAAAGTGATCTCGACGCCGCGATCAAGTCTCGCGAAGTTGACCGGAAAATCTTCGACGCAATCTTTCACTCGAGCCGAGTATTTCCTAAATTGCTCGATCGGCAACTCGTTCGCGTCGCTCGGATAGAAATTCTCCCACGACTCCTCAACCGAAAAATTTTTCGCCCTTCAGAAAAATATACGCGTGATCGTCGTCGACCGGCGTGCATACCCTCGATATAAAAATACATCATCTATGATAAAGCCGTGCAGTCGATCGAATTTCGGATCGGTCGAGAATTTTGCGATCGAGACGTGTTCGAGATCCGCGCGGTCGAACGGCGAGATCAATTCGAGCAGTCGAATGTTCGGATCGATCAGTTGCGCGCGGAGGCTCAACGAATAATGTTCATGGCGTCCGCCTTCAGACCAATACTCGATCAGCTCTTGAATGACGTCGTAGCGCGGCAACAATTTGCTTTTGAACAACGTAATCTGCTCGTCGTCGAAGCCGAGCGATTTTTTTATTTCGCCCGACGGCATTTGAAACTGAACAAAGTACTCGTCCTCGAGCCCGTCTCTGTATATCTCGAGGTCGAAGCCGTCATCATCAATCGACTCGTTGGGAATTTCGACCGTGTACTCCTCGAGAAAATGACAGAACAGAATCATTGCGCCGCCTCCTCAACTTTGATGCGAGTGATCTTGTCGAGCCGACCGAAATTGATCAGAAACTCATTGATCTCCTCCGCCATCGGGTGCGTCCCCCAACCGTGATCGTCATCTCGATTCAAATACCGCTCGAACTTGGCAATGAACGCGTCGACGTCGTCGAGCTCCGCGCGGGTGTAGCGGGAATGTTGGGGCGCGTAGAGATGAATGAACGGCATCGCTATGATCTCATGCCCGTCGCGGTAAACCGTCGCCTTGAGACAAATTTGAATGCGCTCGTCGTTGAGCTCTCGACGGTAGAGACAGAGGATCGTCTTACGCTCATCGTCGGCTTCGAAGGTGAAGATTGGGATCGCCTTGTCCTCGACGGAAATTTTCCCGAGCAAACCGTCGGTGTTGAGGAACTCGATCACATCCCGATCGGCAATCAGTTTTGCTCGTGCCGACGCCTCTAATGCCCGATCATTGATCATCTTGATCTTTTCCTCGTTGTATGCCGCAAAATTCTCATTTATTGAATCGTCTATGGAACATCAACCTCTATCAGTCAAAAACTTCAACGCCGTTAATTCCTCCGCCGTCAAAAAATCTTTCAAGTCGTTGAAGGTGAGCGCGGTATCTTCGATCGTGTCATGCAACAGTGCAACGATCATTGCCGATTCGTCGTCGCCGATGCCGGACGCCACCGCCATCGGGTGATTGATGTACGGTTCCCCCGCCTTGTCGAGTTGACCTTCATGCGCGCGTGCCGCAACCGAACGCTCCGAGGATCAGAATGTCAATTCCGTGATGGGCGGCTATGGTCAATGTGAGCACGTCGACCTTCAACCATTGATCGGCAGTCAAACGTTCGGGGCGACCGATATCGGATTTGATCACGACGATGCCGGGCGAGTAGATGTAACGGTCGGTGTAGCGGATGTCGTGACGCTTGCGATGGTAGCTGTAGAAGGGCGCGACAAACTTTTCATTGCTGATGACGGCGTAGAGGGTCGAGCAACGGCAGAGTGCTTCCTCTTGAGCGCGACTGCCTTTGAGCACTCCGCCGCCGGGGTTGAACGCCGACGCGAAGTTGAGCACTCCTATCCGCGCGGAGAGATCGCGTTCGGCATGATAGCGGGCAGTTTGGAAAGTGCGATAACGACTGACACAGACGGCAGTGCGATCGAATTTGTTTTTATCGAATGCGGGGTAATCGTCCTCGACGTAGACTTTCAAGCCTTCGATCGATTTTTTTGGATCGACCGTTGCAGATCGGGATCGGATTTATACAGCTTCTCGGTGTCGAAAAAAACAGCCGCGAGCTCGTCGCGACTGGGAATATTTTTTACGCTCATTGTTTACATTCTCCTTTGCATTGAATGAGACCGATCAATCGCGCCAACAGCAAGCGGCGTTGAATGAGACGCTTCTGCCGTCTGTTCGCTCGATCGTTGTAATCGCCGATCAACTTCAGGGCTTCTTCGCAAACCGATTGAGCGTCGAGCTCTTCTTCGTCATCGTTTTTGACTTCCGATCGCTCGGCGGCTTCCTCGATCTTCTGTTGTTCCTCCTGCGCCTTCATTTCCTTGTACCAATCGGGGAAGATATCATCGACAGGACACGTCTCGAGCGTTCCCCCCTCAAGCCGATTGATCTTATCTGCCAAATCATC
>CALGGX010000481.1 GCA_937916025.1 uncultured Selenomonadales bacterium | reverse complement strand
TCAAACAGTCGGAAAGATCAGCGATCGAATCAAGCGCGGCAAAAATACAACGCGCGTCGCGGAATTGCTTAAATTCGCCGACGGATATCTCGTCGATACGCCCGGGTTCAGCGCGGTCGAATTGCAGGAACTCGGCGTCGACGAAAAAAATCTCGCGCTTTTCTTCAAAGAATTTCATGTCTTCGCCTCCCGTTGCCGTTTTAATCCGTGCTCGCATTCCCACGAACCCGATTGCGCCGTCAAAACCGCCGTCGAAAATGCATTAATTTCGCGCGAACGATATTCGGCGTATCTTTCATTGCTTAAAGAACTTAACGAGAGGAAATCAAAATTATGATCGATGTACAAAATCAGCCCGACAACCGTAAAATTCCAATTCAGCAGACAGGCGTCAGCGGCGTGTGCCTGCCTTTTTTGATTGACGACGGCGGGCGGGTTCAGCCCGTGCAAGCCGGTGTCCGTTTTACCGTCGCGCTCAGCGATAAACTTCGCGGCACTCACATGAGTCGCTTAATGGAAATTCTCAACGATTGGACGAACAAACCGATCGCCTTCCGAACCCTCGATCGAATGCTCCGCGCGGCGATTGCAAAGCTCGAAACTTCAGCCGCGCATATCAGAATGGACTTTAAATACTTCGTCGAGCGCAAAGCTCCCGTCAGCGAAAAAATCTCGTTGCTTGATGTCGACTGCACCATCGTCGCGTCGCTCGTCGACGGCATGACGTCATTTCAACTCGGCTTGACGGTTCCTTTCACGACGCTTTGCCCATGCAGCAAAGAAATATCCGAATGCGGCGCGCACAATCAGCGAAGCGTCTGCAGTGTGCTGTTGAGTTTTCGCGGCGGACCGACAATATCGATTGACGAGTTGACGGCTCTGATTGAACAACAGGCGTCGTCACCGATCGTTCCGCTCCTCAAACGCGAAGATGAAAAATTCGTCACGGAAGCCGCATACAACAATCCGAAATTCGTCGAGGACATTCTTCGCGACGTCGTGATCGCTTTGCGAAAAGTCAAGGGGCTCCGCTCATTCAGCATCGAATGCGAGAACTTCGAGTCGATACATAATCACAACGCGTTTGCTCTGCACGACGAGATCATTCAATGATCGGAGGTAATGACGATGCTGTTCACCGAATTGCTGAAAATGGCGGCACTGTCATTGATTGCAAACAAATTGCGAACGCTGTTGACGATGCTCGGAATCATAATCGGCGTGGCGGCAGTGATTGCAATGGTTTCGGTCGGGATGGGCGTGCGGCAGAATGTTGTCGACTCGATCTCCAGGCTCGGCTCGAACTTGCTGATGGTTATGCCCGGCTCGGCAAATCGCGGCGGTCCGCGCGGTGCGGCGGGCTCGGTGATCACGTTGACTTACGACGACGCGCTCGCGATCAAAAAGCGAATTAAGGACGTCGAATACGTATCGCCGACCGTTTCCGGCTCGTATCAGATCGTCTACGGGCATGAGAATTGGAATTCCTCGGTGCAGGGCGTGGTGCCGGAATATGTTGCGATCCAATCGCTGACACTCAAAAGCGGCTTGTTTTTCACCGAGCATGACGTCGACGTTCGCAGCCGCGTGGCGGTGATCGGAACGACGGTCGCGAGCAATCTCTTCGGCGAAGTCAATCCCGTCGGCAAAAAAATTCGCATAGGCACTTCGCCGTACACGGTGATTGGTTTGATTGCGTCGAAAGGTGCGTCGTCGATGGGAAGCGATCAGGACGACATTGTATTGATTCCCTTGACGACGGCGCAAGAGAGATTGCTCGGAATAACTTACGTGCGCTCGATCAACGTGCAGGTTTCGGAAGCCGATAAAATGGATCAGGTGCAGTCGCAAATCGAAACGCTCTTGCGGCAACGGCATCATATTGCGTCGGGCGCGGAAGATGATTTCAATGTCAGGAATTTGACTTCGCTGATGGAAACGATGAGTGAAACGACGACGATGTTGACGCTGTTGCTCGGCTCGATTGCGGGGATCAGCCTGATTGTCGGAGGCATCGGCATAATGAACATTTTGATTGCGAGCGTGGTCGAGAGGACGCGCGAGATCGGAATTCGCAAAGCAATCGGCGCGACTTACAACTCGATCATGTTGCAATTTCTGATTGAGTCGACGATGATCAGCATGCTCGGCGGCATTGTCGGCATCGGCGTGGGCGTCGGTCTTTCGACGGCGATCTCGAAATTCGGCAATTTCAAAACCGTGATCAGTCCGGAGTCGATCGTCGTCGCGTTTTGTTTCAGTCTGGCGATCGGAATAATTTTTGGAATTCTGCCGGCTCGTCGCGCCGCGCGGCTCGATCCGATCGAGGCTTTGCGATATGAATGAGCCGATTTCCAAAATTGAATACAGTAATCTGAGGGAGGATGAAAGAGAAGCATATCTTCAACGACATTTTTTTCTGGGAGACTCTCGAAAACTCGTCCGAGCACGACTCGGCTTTTTGACTGCCGAAAAAGCATCGTTCGAGATCATCTCGTCAATTCCTCCCTCCGGCAAAGAAATTCCGTTCATGCCTTTCAGCGATCGAGACAATGCCATTTACATATCGCTGAATGAAGACATGCGAAAGTCTCTCGCCATGAAGAATATCAAACTTAACGATAACGTGTCCTGCAGTCTCATAAAACTGCCGCAAAGAAATTTTCGCTGTTTCTCAATCGACATAAATTCGATCACAAAAATCGAAACGGCGCGAGCATCGTCGACAAACAATAATCCCGAGCAGAAATTTCTCTTGCAATTGCAGAGTTTCATCAAAACAAATGACGGATTGGATTACGATCTTGATATTCTCCGAAGCGTCTGCATCGGACTTCAAACGCGGCAATTGATCATCTTGACGGGAGCACCCGGCTTCGGCAAGACGAGCCTCGTCCGAGCACTCGCACACGCTTTCAGCTCGACGGATGCCGAGATCATTCCCGTGCAATCCAATTGGAATGATCGAAGCGATCTGCTCGGATATTACAACCCGCTCGAGCGGCGATACGTGAGCACGCCGTTTCTCGATGCACTGCTGAGACTTCATCGATTTGCGCATTTCAATTCTCATTTGCCGTATTTCATTTGTCTCGACGAAATGAATTTGACACACGTCGAATATTATTTCGCCGAGTTTTTGAGTATCCTGCAATTCGACAAGCCGCTCGTCGAGCTCTACAGCCGAAATTTCGCGGACGACATCAAATCCGAAGCCGACTTTTTCTCGCAATACCACGGCGATACGGAATTTTCTTCCGTCGAAGCAATAAAATACTATCAGGAACTGCAACGCGCATTGCGAATGCTTAAAACATATCCGCCGACATTTGTAATTCCGCCCAACATCAAGTTCTTCGGCACGTTGAATCAGGACGAGACGACGCTTGACATCAGTCCGAAGGTACGCGACCGTGCGTTTTTCATTCGACTGTACGAGCAACCGAAGCTCGCCGTTGACGACAATGTTGTCGACAAACCGCACTTCGTCAAACCGAATATCCCGATCGACGTATATGAAACGCTAAAACGACAGGCGAATGAACTCGGCATTTCAATCAGCCGTCGACTCGGCAATGTCATCGAGTCAATCAAAAGCGACGGTTCTGACGAGTTTTCTGCCGAAAAAATCATCGACAGTTTGATCGCCGCGTTTCTTCTGCCGAAAATTGAGCTCAATCGGCTCGACGACGAAGAACGTTTCAATCGCATTTTGAAATGGAAAGAAACTTCGCCGTATTCGATGTCGAAACGTATTTTGGAGATGATGTGCGACGCGAACGAGATCAATTATTGGAGACAATGAGCAGTGAAATTGCGTCTGCAATTGATTCGGAGTGTCGACGACCTCGAAGTGCTCGACGAGCGAATTGTAGAAACGCTCGACGGAATTCAATGCGAAGAAATTGCGGATATGCCGTTCGTCACGCGCAATCATCTCCGCATTCCGAAGCTCGGCAACGGTTATTGGCGTCCGGCGTTTTCGATTGTCGACGAGCCGCCTTCGGAGTTTTCAATCGTCTGCCGCGCGGCTCGGTTGAATTTCGACGCTCGAAACGGCATATTTTTTTCGACGATCCGAATGTTGGAGTAACAGAACCCGGGCTTTTTGAGTTGCAGATATTTCGACGCGGCATTTTGTTTGCGACGAAAAAATTGTTTTGCTTGCAATCGTCGATGACGGATCCGCAACGCGATCGAATGTTGGAAGATTTGCTTTACATCAGCCGAAAATTGTTGGCGGCATCAAATGCCGATACAAGTTCCGGGCAATTATCAATCAAATCGCCGCAACAAATTCATCGCCGATATCTCGAAAGCGTCCTTAATGCACTGACAAAAATTCAGCCGTCGATGGCGCGGATTGATCGGCAGCCGCGTTTTGAATTGCATCGCCGAATTTGTCCGCTCAATCGAAACAAACTCAAAAAATTTGATGCAAACGTGTTTCGACAGTGCTTTGCAAATCCCGCGCGACAGAAATTTCGCGCCGTCGATTTCGAGCGGTCGACCGATATTTACGAGCATCGGTTGTTGCTGTATTTATTCAATCGGCTGAAGAAAATGACGTCGGAGTCAGACGCGCGCTTTGCCGAGCAATCTTTCATGCTCGAGCAGAAAATTCTCGACAGCAAACAAAACATTCTGCAGTCGAAACATAAATCGAATTGGTCGGAGTATACCGCGTCGCTCAACTCGCGTTTGAAGCAATTGCGGTTGACGGCACGCGCGAAGTTTAAAGATGATTTATTGCGATCGAAAACGTTTGATCAAAGGGCGGATCATAAGGGCGGGCTCGGAATTCGCGGCTCGACGCCCGAGATGCGCATCGACTTCTCGTCGCAACACGGATTGTTGTGTTCGTTTGTCGGCACGAACGTCGCGCTTGTCATTTGCAATCAAAAGCAAATTTCGGCGGCATTGCGATTGAATGAATTGCTGAAGTCGGGCGGAGAAATCGGGATTTTCGGCGGTTGGCGAAATTGCGGCGACATGGTTTTGTTTGCTGACGTATTGACGATCAACGGCAATCCGATTGAAATTCTCGATTCCGATCGGGAGGATTTTTTTGATCTGTATTTCCGATCGACGACCGCGCAAAATTCTGCTTGGACGGAGCTCGGCGTCATGACCTCATTCAAATACAAAAGCCTGCCGTTTCAATTCGACGAGCGGCGGGAGTTGCTTGCCGCGATCGATTTGCAACTCGAGCACATTCTGCAATTGAAACTCTTCGACGGCATTTCGGAGCGCGAGCACGAACAACGCCTGACGCAAATCTTCTCGAATGATCCGAACTATCATCGCGTGTATTTCGCATTGCGGGAGCTTGACGGACTGTATGACTTTGCGTTTGGCTTTGACGGCGAGACGATTTTGCTCGAGCATTGGTGGCGACTGTACGAGTACCGGGTGCTCGCGCAATTATTGGAGCAGTTGATTGCGCGTCAAGGCTGGCGATATGAACCGGATTCCGCCGCGCGGAGCGAAGATATTTTTCGGCGATATCTCCGTCGAAACGACAAAGGCACATTGGAAGGCAATTCGATTGCGCTTCGACATGATCTGCCCGACGGTTCCGATATTCGACTGGTGCTTCATTACAATCGGCGGTTCTCGGAAATTTTTCCCGACAAAAAAATGCCGCGCGATCTTCGTCCGGATTTTTTGTTTCAGGTTACGGTCGGCGGCAACACCCGCAATTTCATTCTCGATGCAAAATATCGGCGATACGATTCGATGGGCGGCAATTATTATTGGGCGGTGAAGGATATCCTCGGCGTTTGCGTCGACAAGTATCTTGTCTTGCCGCGCCGCGCGGGCATCGAAATCACTTCGGCGTTCATCGTCCACAACGACATGTCGGCGGGCGCAAAATACGTCGACTTCGGCGGCTGTTTCAATAAAAAATTCGATCGGATCAAAAACGATCTGATCGAAAAGATTGGCAGTCATTTGGATCATCAATGCGGCGCGTTTTATCTGACGCCGGGCTCGGAGGCGGGCAATCTATCTCAAGAAAATCTTACGACGTGGTTTCGGCTGATGTTCGAGTACGGCTTTGCGGATTCGTCGACGACGCGAGTCTGTTGGCATTGCGGAAATACCCGTTTGCAAGTCCGAACGCTCGAGCTCGAAGGCGGCTCGGTGAAGTATCATCTGCTGTGCGAGCAATGCGGCGAGTTTTGGGTTGAAACTCACTGCCGAAATTGCTCGACGCCGCTTTTCAAACACGAATTCAATTATCACTCGGAAGTCGGCGACTCGCATTGGCATGTGATCTGCCCCAAGTGCGGCGGACGTTTCGGAAAATCATCTTCGAGATATTGAACGCCGCGCGGAGCGGAAGTTTTCAATTGACATAAACAAAATGCCACTTGCCCGCGATCAAATTGCCGTTTCGACATGATTGCGTAATGGAAGTTTCTTGCCTCTGTGCCCATGCTGCCGCTGCCGCTTTCGACGAAAACACTTCGCCGGTTTCGAGGCACTTCACGGGGCGCGCGTCCACAACCGGGCGTTCGGTCAATTCGCCGACATATTCCCAACTGTAACCGGCGGCAGTCTTCCGAAGTTTCTTGCAAACTCGCGTTATGAGCCTCGGATCGCAACCTGCCCATTTTGCCGCCGCCCAGATCGATTCAAAAACTTCGCCGGTCTCGATGCAACGAACCGCTTGTTTTTTCCGCCCGTTATGCGTTTGCGCCGCAACCTTGTCGACATACTCCCAAGTGTAACCGGCGGCAGT
>CALGGX010000480.1 GCA_937916025.1 uncultured Selenomonadales bacterium | reverse complement strand
TGTTAGGCACGCCGCCAGCGTTCGTCCTGAGCCAGGATCAAACTCTCCGTTTGAAGATGGCTCCGTATTAACGTCTCGCACAAAATGTATTGTTCAGTTTTGAAAGAACGCTGTCGAAGAAAATCGACTTGCGCATAATACCAACTACTTCCACTTTTGTCAAGTACTTTCCAAAAAAATTTTTCGCCGCCCGATCATTCAAGCCGATATGTCGAGCAACTCCGCAATCATAATCAGTTCAGAGTCGGTTTCGCGCAGTATTTTGAATCCGCATTTGTTGTAAAGTTTCAGCGCAACGACATTCGCTTTTTGCACCGATAACGACGCTCGGCAAAATCCCTCCGCACGCAATTTGTTCATCAATGCAGTCAACAACGCTGTCGCAATGCCGCGACGACGAAATTCGCTTTGCACAGACAGCGCAATCGACGGCGTTTCATCGTCGACATGACCGTAGTCGTTCATTATTCGAGACCACGCCGCACCAATCAACTTACCGTCCGCGTCGGCAACAAAACAAAAATCCGCACGCCCTTCGCCGAAGCAATCCGTGTAAACTCGCAACTCGGGCAATTCGACAATGTCTCGCGAAGGCGGCTGTTCTCCCGCCGGAACAAAAATCGCATCATACAAAAAGCGTTTCAATTCGCCGTATTCGGAGCGATCCAACTTGCGAATTTCAAATGATTTCATTCGCGCATGAAACCCGTGATCAGCATAAAACTCAAGATGATGAAGATGATGCAACCCACGAAGGATAAAATCCAATCGGGCAAGTACCGCCAGATGATGTCACTCGACAATTTCTCCAACGAAAGCGGCGATTCTTTATCCGCTATCGGCAAATATATGAGTGCTCCCAACGCCACTCCGAATATTCCGATGCCGAGCAAGCCAAAGATGATATCTATCGGCGGCAATTTCATCCTCTCCTCTTATTCGTTATATAATCGATTTTAGTTCTTTTTTCGATGCAAGTCAATCAAAAATCTTGATTAGCCGCGCGTTTCGTCTTATACTATCAAAAATCATTTTTCTGTCGAGAGGTGACAACATGTCTGCTACTTCTGTCAGTTACAAATGTCCGAATTGCTCCGCCCCGCTGTCGTTTCAACCCGGGCACGATAAAGTCACTTGCGAATATTGCGGCGCGGAACTGGAAATTTCTGCCGTCGAAAATCTCTTTCGAGCAAAGGAAGAAATGGCGGCGCGCGAACGCGAGGCGCAAGAATCGAAGTGGGCAACCGAAGAAGCCGGTGGCAAATGGGATTTTGAGGAGTCCGCCGCATTGAAGGCTTTTACATGTTCGAGTTGCGGTGCCGAGCTCGTTTGCGACGAAAATACGATGGCAACCGAGTGCGTTTATTGCGGCAATCCGACCATGATCCCGAAGCGTTTTGACGGTGTTCTCAAACCCGACTTTGTAATTCCGTTCAAAAAAACAAAAGCCGAAGCCGTTGAAGCTCTCAAAAATTTTTACAAGGGCAAGACGCTCCTGCCGTCGGCATTCACCGCCAACAATCGTGTCGAGGCAATTCAGCCGATGTATGTGCCGTTCTGGCTGTTTGATGCAAACATCGAAGCTCACGGCTCGTTTCAAGCGCGAAAAATCAATGTCGTCGATACAGGGCGCGAGATCATTAAACAGATTTCTGTTTTTAATGTCGAGCGCGGTGCCGATATGAGATTTGAGCGCATTCCCGTCGACGGCTCGAAAAAAATGAAAGACGAATACATGGACAGCATCGAGCCTTTCGATTATAAAGACCTCGTGCCGTTTTCAGCCGCGTATTTGACGGGATATCTCGCCGATAAGTATGATGTTACCGCCGAGCAATCGACCGCACGAGCCGATCAACGCGTTGAAAATTCCGTTCGCGAAGTGCTTGCCGATTCCGTTAAGGGATATAATACCGTCGAGGAGCAATCGACTGCCGTCATAAAAAACGGCGGGCAGGTTTCATATGCCCTTGTGCCGGTCTGGATTCTCACCACGCGTTACAACAATCAGCCGTATACTTTCATGATGAACGGGCAGACAGGAAAAGTCGTCGGAAGTCTGCCGTATGACTCGACAAAGGCGTTTCTTTACCCCGCCGCCGTCGCGCTGATTTTGATTCCGATCATATATTTCATAATCAGCGGGCTCGTTTGAAAGGATTTTGTCATGAAGAAATTGTTTTGGATCGCAATTCTGATCTTATTGCCGACATTTTCAATCGCCGGAGCGACTCCCAATCCGAATGTGCAATCGACACTGTTCCGCTCCGTCACCGACAACGCGCAACTCTTATCCGAAGATGCAAAGCAATCGCTTTCGGAAAAAGTTCAATCACTCGAGACAAAGCACGGAGTTCGCATCGGAATTATCACGCTGAAATCGGCGCGCGGGCAGAATATCGGAGCAATAGCCGATTCTCTGCTCGACTCGTATTTTTCGGACGCGCAAAACGGTTCGATCGCGCTGGTCATCGTAATGGATACGCGTGAATGGTATATATCGACGGAAGCGCAAATGAAACGCCGCATCACCAATGAAGTCGGCATTCCGTTTCTGCAAGAGCAGTTCGTTTCGAGCTTGTCGGGCGGAAATTACTCCGCCGCGTTCAACTCTTTTCTCGACGCGGTTGACAGTTTGCTGAATTATTACGAGCAGAATGATAAACCGTATGATCCGTCCGAAGGTTTCAATCCGATGGCGGCTATGATTGCCGTCTGCATTGCGATTGTCATTGCGGGGCTTTTCCGCTCGTCGTTGATTGCAGCGATGAGTAATGTTCATTCCGCGAATGAAGCATCCGATTATCTCGATCGAAACAGCGTCAAAATCACCGAGTCGCGCGATACATTCCTGTTCACTCACGTCACACGGCAAGCGAAAAATCGCGGAAGCAGTCGCCCGTCCGGCGGAGGAAGTTCCGGCGGAGGAGGACATGGCGGTGGCGGCGGATCGTTTTGATCTTCAATCGAGATTGGTCTCGCCCCACGACTTCAATTCCAACAGAATCGGAATCATCGTCTTGCATTTCGGCGTCAATTCGTATTCGACGCGCACCGGCATTTCTTCATACTGATGTCGAACAAGCAATTGATCTCGTTCCAAATCTCGAAGAGAACTCGCCAACATCGTATTGGTTATCCCCTTAATGCTTCTCTTGAGCTCGTTATATCGCATAATCCCGACTTCCGCAATCGAACAAATGATGAGTATCTTCCATTTGCCGCCGATGATTGCCAAGACTTTTCGTAATCCGCAGATCGTCGACGCTATATCGTTTTGCGCTTTCATCAAAACACCCCGCTGTCAGTTTTTTCTTATCACGTAAATAAAGTCTGCGTACTTGATATTATTTCTCGGGACTGTATAATTCAAACATAAATTGTTTCGAGAGATCAAGGAGGTAACTGCATGAGATTTGACGTGAATAAGTTTAAGGCTACCGTCGATTCGATCAAGCAAAATCCCGAGACCGGAATTATGCCCTTCCGCGCCAAACTTAATTGGCAAAATGACGGCTTGCTCAGTCATGTTTCAATCAGAGATTTCGAGCCGTTGATCGTCGACGAACCGTTCGAGCTCGGAGGCAAAAACAGAGGTCCGAATCCTGTCGAATATATCATAACCGGCGCAGTCGGGTGCTTTTCGCTCGTCGTCATTATCCAAGCCGATTTGCACGGCATCAAAATCAATTCGCTTGAGACCGAGCTCGAAACTTCTCTCGATATGAGTGCGTTTTTTGATGCTGTTGTCGGCGGACGTCATGGCATTGGAGACGTAACACTCACTCTTCATATCGACACCGATGCATCGAAAGAGCAACTCGAGGAGATCGTTCAATACGCATTGAAATATTCGCCGTCGCTCAACAGCATTAATGTTCCCGTCAGAGTCGTCATCGATAAACGCCAAGGGAGTTGAAAAATATGGTTGTCGTTTATTCCGTCGAGGAGTGTCCGTGGTGTCATAAAGTCAAGCGTTATCTCGATTCCAAGCAGGTCGAATACGAGGAGCGCAACATCGATTACAATGAAGATTATTACAATGCGTGCGTCAAATTGTCGGGCGATTCCATGGTTCCCGTCACGACGATCGATCACGAAGAGTACGTCGTCGGTTTCGACAAGAAAAAACTCGACGAGTTGCTTTGCCTTTAACGATTGATCCGCGCGGAATCGAGCGTCTTGTGCGTCCGATCGAAAATATATTGATTCGTGTTGCCGTCGGCATCTTTGAGTGCGAGCTCCGTGCCGACGGCTTTTTTGATCGTCAAACTCCCGCCTTCAAACATCAACTTGACATTTTTGCCGCTGATTTTGATGTCGTCGAGCGCAATGTCGAGCACGATCCGATCCTCCGAGCCGCAATCGAAAATCTGATCCTTGCCGCCGTCGTAAACAAAAACATTCTCGCCATCGCCACCGTAGAGCTTGTCGTTACCGAGCCCGCCCCATAATGTTGAATCGCCCGAACCCGCGCGGATCACGTTGTTCTTTTCATTGCCGATCAATTCGAGTTCATTGCTGCATTTTCGAGCATCGATTGTCTTGAGTTTCGACGAAAAATCCGCGCAATCGATCACGCCCTCAAAAGGATCGCCTATCGTCAATTTCGTCTTCGATCGATTGAGTTTCAAGCCGTCCGCGTTGTAAATTATCATATCATTACCGCCGTCGAGCGTGTCTTCAGCATAATTCTTTGCCGAAACTTCGCCCGCGCGATTGATCATCGTGATCTCTTTCGACGCGGCGTTTTTGATTGTCAACGAGCCGCCGCTCAAATCGAAAATCACATCAGAATTCTCGACCGTCACTTTTTTGATCGAGTTGTCGACGAGTTGAATCGAGTCGCCGGTCGAATATGCTGTGATTGAGTCCGCACCGCCCGAATACTGATACAACTCCGCGCGGTTGATCCGATCATCGCCTTCGCCGCCGATAATCGTAACCGACTCCGCGTAATTTTTTATCGTATCCGAACCCGCGCCGCAAACCAACGTCAAGCCGTCTTCGTAATTGTTCAGGCTGTCGTTGCCGTCCGTAAGCTCGATGTAAGAAAAATCTTCCGCCTTGTCGTAAATCGTCGCCGCACTTTGTTTTGCGAGATATCGCAACAACATGTAGCCTGCCGCGTAAGAAGGTCCGGTAACGCCGCTTACCCTGACGGTCGAAATCGAAGACGATAACGCCGCGCGGAGTTTTTCCGCATTACCGGCGAGTGTTTGCAGTGCCGTCTTTCGAGTGTCGTCGATGCCATGCGTCAATTCCGCCATGCCTTCTTTCAAATATGCCGGCAGTTCGGAGAAATTGTTGATATTCGCCGCCATCACCGCATGCGTCATTTCATGCGCCAATGTCCGATCGAAATAGCCGACATTCGACTTTTTGTTCGCGCCGTTGACATCATCGGCAATCAGCGTTTCGTAATATCGCATGTTGACTTGAAGAAATATCTTTGTCGCCTTGCCGCTCGAGATTTTGTAGCGATGCCCCGATTGCGCGAGAAATCCGCCGCTCGAAAC
>CALGGX010000479.1 GCA_937916025.1 uncultured Selenomonadales bacterium | reverse complement strand
CCCGAAATCGAAACACTCCCGACGGTTGAAGCCGACAAAAAAATTGCTCTGCGTCCGAGCGATGAAGTCATTGAACGTCTTGACGTGCCGCGCCGATTTGAAACGACGATTGCATTGCCGAACGAGCTCACAAACAAAATCGCCGTCGACGAGAAGTTTCTCAAATCAATGCTCCTCCGCGCGGTGCAATTGTTTCTCGACGGGCACGCGGCTCGCGGATTGCTCACACTTCATGTTTTGGAACTTCATGACGATCTCGAAGCGATCGACGCGTTGAATGACGCGGAAGGCAAATCACTCGCGGAACATCAGATCATGTGGCTGAACGGCTTGACGACATTGACAGCCGAAATTCTCGACGATCCGCTCTTTGCGTCCCCGGACTTCATTCCGCTCGACTTTTGCGAGCTGTTTTTCGAGCAGGAAGCGGCTCCGTTCGACGATATCGACTCGGAATATCTCAAAGGCTTTTTCACGGCGGCGATCCTCATTCGACAATCGTATTCGCCGGAGATGAGCGGCATTTTCGAGCTTCGCGCGCGTCAAACTCAACTGCTTTCGGATAAATCCAATGCCGCGCTGAAACTCTTTCCTTCGATCAAAAAACTGATCACGCTGTTCAAAAACTTCACCGAGCAGACGAATTTGCCGTTTGCGGCGTCTTTGCACGTTGATCACGTCGGCATTCAAGCGCAATTCGATGCGGCGGTTGACATGGTGACGGCGGTTCGTCAACGCGCGGAAGCCGGCGTTCGCAAACAAATTCGCCATCCGCGCGTCAAAGGCTTGATCTGCAGCCTCTATGATACGGGCGGCAGTGTCATGAAGTTTCTGATGCTCGAAAACATTTCGGTCGAGAACATCATCGACTTTTGCCGCAACTTCATTGATGAAGACGACATTGATCTCAAAGACGATACGGTTGTCTCCGAAGAACTCTTCTCGCCGTTGAAGGCGAGCGAATATCTCGACGAAATCTGGGACTCAATCAAAGTCGAATCGCATAAGAATGAAAAATTCACCGGCACCGAGCGCAAAACGCAACTCAACATTCTTTTTCAATCGTTGACGGCGTTGCTCACGTATGCTCTCGCCAAACGGAAGCTCGACTCGATCGGACATTTGAATGACTCGCCGACGGCGGTGCGCGAGGCGATCGGTATTTTGCGAGACATCATTGCGGAATTTGATTCCGACCGCGCAAAGCTCGAGCCGAATCGACTCGGCGCGGCGATTTTGATGTTGACGATCAAAAAAATATCGGCAATGCTCGAGGAACGAGAACTTCCTCCGTTTTACGGCGAATGTTTGCTTGGCTCGAAATACATCGAATTGACGGACGCAGGCATGCCCATGCAAGACAATCTCGGCTCGCCGTGGTTTTCGATGATATGTCGAGTGTTTTCATTCGAGAACGCCGTCGACAAATTGACATTGGAAGAGGCGGTAACGGCGGCGTATGAAACGGCGGTGCGCTCGTACGACTCGGGCATTTTGAAAATGCTCCGGCAGAATTTTCGCGAGCAATTGAGCCACTCGGACGAAGAATTGAACCGGATCACTGCGGCGGTCGCCGGTCAAGTCGGGCGTCGAATTGAAATGTTGCATCGCGAGTTCCTTGACGGTTTGGAGCTCGATCGGCATTATGCGCGCTTGATTAATCCGAATGACACGGATTATTATCTCACGGCAGTCGAAACGGCGAAAACTCACTTCGGCGAAACAAAAAATGCCGGGCTTTTCGAGCGTTTCATTGCGGCAATTCGCAATGCGATCAATCAAAGCGCAAAGAACAATGAAACCACAATGCGTTTGCAATTGGCGGCGATTGCCTCCGAGCCTTCGGCGAATGAAAACGATGTTGCCGAACTGAAGGCTTTGCTCGACGGCGGGCGGCTCAACGTGGCGGAAGATTATATACGTGAAGGGCTCGGTGCGCCGCTCCGAAATCCTTTTGTCAACGACGCGCTCGACGATTTTCTGCAGAATTACGAATCGATTTTCAACGTTTGCGTCAAAAACAAAAACGAGTCTCTCGAAAAAATTTTTGTCAATCTGAAGCGAGATTTGAATGCGGACGGACTCGGCGAATTTGCGCGGGCATGGCAGAAAACGGCTTGCAAAACTCGTTCCGACGCGGAATCGGCGGCGGTAATTCTGCTCGAACATTTGTCGTTCAACGGCGCGAAACTCGATCGCCTTGACATGCTCGACTCGGGGCATTGGCATTTCAGAATTTCGTTTGATGAAGGCATTTTCGAGTCGACTTCGGACTTTTCGATGTTTGACGGCGAGTTGGATGTCGTCGGGCTCGATATCATTTGCATTTCTTACCCTATGCCCGTCGACGGTATTATCGAAGTGCTGAAGTCAGTGCAATCGGAACGCGCGATCTGCATGTTGAATTTTGCATTGAGTCTCGCCGATCGTCGAAAACTCGCGCAATCGATGAAACTCCGCGCGGATTTGAAAAATATATTGACTCTTGATCGGGTGTCGGCAGTTTATTTGACTAAATTCAACCGCTCCGAACGTCGCGAGCAATTCCTGAAAATGACGTTGCCGTTTGCAAATGTCAATCCGTATGTTGATGAAAATGCCCGGCTGTTCGTCGGACGCGAAGAAGAATTGAAACAACTCCGCGACATGAACGGCGCAACATATCTTATCGGCGGACGACAACTCGGCAAGACGGCTTTGCTCGACAGGATTTTGCAATCGGATCACAAGCCGAACGAGGGTAAATTCGTCCGCAAACTCGATGCCGTCACGGATTTTGAAAAACTCCGCGCGGAACTGATCGAACGACTGAATTCTCCGGACGTGAAGCAATTGATCCTGCTGTTGGATGTCAATAAAACCTTCGCGTCGATCAAAGGTACGTCGTTTGAAATTTTCGAGCGGCTCCGCGCAGAGTACAAAGGCAAGTTTAAATTCGTTCTGACGGCGCGCCACAGTTCTTTTCAAACAAACGAGATCGTCAAATTGAAACCGTTTACGATTGAAGAAGCCTTGCGTTTTACTGCCGGGCAATTGAGCTTTCTCGGAATGAAAATTTCGGACGCGAATTTGCTTCGGAGCATTTTTGTTCGATCGAATTATTACCCCGGACTTCTGAAATATTATTGCGGAAAATTGATTGCGGCGTTTACGGATAATTACGAGCAACGGAATTTCGATGCGGCGAACAATCCGCCGTATGAATTTGACGATGAATTTCTGAAAAACATGTTGCGTCGACATGAATTGCAAGACGAACTCTCCGCCCGCCTTCGCGATACGCTTTGGGATGATCGCGACGATTATTATTACGTGATAATGCTGGCGACGGCGTTTGCGCATTTGTATTACGACAAAAATCAGCCGGTCGATCTCGAAAAAATCAAAGACATGTGCAATCTGAACGACATCGACGAGCTGTCGAATATGAATGACGAGGTGTTGGAGTTGTTGCTCGAAGAAATGATCGAATTGAAATTATTGCGGCGGCTCGAAGGCGACAAATACGAATTTTATCGGTTTGCGTATCAGAATTTACTCGGCAACAGCGAGCACGAACTCGAAGCGCGTTTTGCCGAATGCCGCACTCGGCGCGACAAATCGGAGTGATTGAATGAAGAAACAATTGACGACATTGACACGAACGGATTTGGAAGAATGGTGGGAGCGTGTGCCGGGCGCGCGGCGATTTATGAAAACACTCGGCGACGAAGCGGAGAAAAATCGCGCGGCAGCGATTGACATATCGGATGAAGACGCGGAAGATTTCATTTCGATCTTCACGGAAGAAGTACAGCGACGAAACTATTTGCTGGTGATCGAGCGATTGACACTTGACGGAGCTTCGGCAATGAATGAATTTGTAACGACATTGGCGGAGCATTTCGAGCCGAGCTATCTGCCGGATTTATTGAGCGGTTCGCTGATGGCGGACGTGGCTCGGAAAAAAATTCTGTCGGGCTACGTGTTGGTAGTGAAAGTGCCGGGGCGTGCGTCGTGGCTTACGGAATTGATCAGCGACTTCAATCGCGTTGAGGACGTCGACAAAGGCGCGTTGATCTTTTTGACCTCGGAACTGCCGGCGCAATTCACGTTTCGCTTGACGGACTTCGTAACGCCGTATGACGTACAGTTTTTTGCGATCAACTTATTGGAAACGGCGCGGCTCTCGCAAACGGAAAAGCTCTACACGGCGACGTTGACGGCGAAACTTGCAAAAACTTCTGCAGTATTGACAAAAAACTTATCGACGCCGGAACTTTATTTTGACGGCGCGCGGCTCATGGAAGAAGTTTTCGGCGAAGAATTTAATCGTCGGACATTTGAGCGGGCGGTATGGGAGACGCAAATTCAATTCGCATTGCCGATTGTCGAGACGGTGCGGGAGAAATTAATCGCGCGAAACTTGATTGATCTGAAGAAACTGTTGCCGGTGACGGACGAGTTCGGCAAGACGTTGAGCAGTCCGTGGGATATGGAATTGCGGCACCTGCATTATTACGGCGGCAACGTCAAGGTATTTTCGCAAACGGATTGGGATGTGCTGGAGCTGGTATATCGCGCGCGGAATGACTTATCGCACTTGGAATCGATCGAAACGGATCGGCTCGAAAAAATATTTTCGCTGACGGAATTTTGTTCGTCTTTCGATTGACTTCCGCGCGGAATAAAAAAATCGGGGCAGAGAGTTGAACTGCCCCTTTTCGTTTGTCGCCGAACCGAGTCAAACCGATTGCCATGAATGCTCGGCGTAGTTGTATTGGCGTTTCGAGCCGTCGGCGTATTGAACTGTCGTCGTTGACGCTGTGTCGATATCACTCAAAATGCGAATTTCAGTGCCGTCGTTCGTCGTTACATTTATATAGTTCCATGATTCCAAAGTACTCAATGATTCACTCGAAATATCATCGAGATTGATGTTCCACAGCAAGACCAGATCGTTGTCTTCGCAGTCCATAATTACAGTGAGACCTTCGCCTTGCCCCGCACGAAATGTGTCATTGCCGGAACCGCCCAATATCCAATCTTCGCCTCCGGTGCCACCCCACAGTGAGGAACCGTAATTGTTTGCGTAGATATCATTATCTTGTTCGTCGCCTTCCAACACTCTGCCACTGATCGTGTCATTATAGGCGTTGATATTGGTGAGCGATCCGTCATTCAGTTCGGTAAGTCGTACGTCGCCGATATAATCCGAATAGATATAAGCAGTGTTTTCGATTTTTTCCCAACCGATGACCGACATTGCTTGCGATAAGACCGTCGATTGCCAATCGTCATTCTTTTCGTCATATTTCAGCCAAGTGCTGTCGCCGAAGTCATACCGTAATTTCATTCCATCAGCAAATTGAAATGTCGTAGTTTCGGTATCGGAAGACGAAATTTCGATGTAACTGCCGTCGTTTGTTGTCAAATCAATACGGTCGGTGTAAGTTTTCCAAGATGTAACATCATCCGAATTGATATTATAGAGCAACACGAGATCATTGCTTTGATAATCTTTAATGTGCGTTTCGCCTTCGCCTTGCCCCGCGCGGAACGTATCATCACCGTCGCCGCCATAGAGTGTATCGTTGCCGCCGGTGCCGCCCCACAGTTCGCAATCGTAATCGTTTGCCCAAATTCTATTGTCTTGCTCGTCGCCTTCCAATACTCTGCCACTGACTGTATCGTTATAAAATGCATCAATATTTCTGAGCGAGCTGTCATTGAATTCGACAAGCCTTACATCTCCGACGTAATCCGGATAAATATCCACGCCTCCGTAACCGTCTTTCTTCCAACCGATCGCCATGTCGACAGGCAAAATTGTTGATTGCCATGAATCGCCTGCCTCATCATACTTCCGCCACTCATTCTCGTTGACGCTGTATTGTAATTTCAGACCGTCAGCAAATTGGAATGTCGGAGTCGTTTCGTCATTTTTGTATGACCGAATTTCAATATATGTTCCGTCGTTTGTTGTCAGATATATGCGATTGTAAGAATCAACATATTTGCCGAAATACGCGACATCATTCAAATCTATGTTGTAGAGCAACACGAGATCATTGTTTTGATAATCGTTAATGTAAGTATTGCCTTCGCCCTGTCCCGCGCGGAATGTGTCGTCGCCCCTGCCGCCGTAGAGTTTATCCGTACCGCCGGTGCCGCCCCACAGATCGGAACCGTAATTGTTTGCATAAATATAATTGTCGTTTTCGTCGCCTTCCAATTTTCTGCCGCTGACACTGTCGTAAGATGCAGTAATAGCTCTTATTGATTTGTCGCCGAAATCGGCAATTCGTACGTCGCCGACGTAATCCGAGTAGATGTAAGCAGTACCGTCGTTTTTCTTCCAACCGATTGCCATATCGATCGGCAACACCGTCGACTGCCATGCATCGCCGTCATATTTCAGCCAATCGTTGTCGTCAAAGTCGTAGCGCAACGTCGAGCCGTCGCCGAGCAGAAGCGTCATTTTCGTCGTATCCGAACGAGTTTGTATTTCGATGTAAGTATCGTCATTCGTCGTCAAATACACGCCATTGCCGGAATTGCCGACATATTTGCCCAAAGACGCAATATCATTCAACTCGATGTTGTAAAGAACCGCAATATCATTGTCATCGAATCTGTCGAGTTCTGTATTGCCTTCGCCCTGCCCTGCAATGAATATATCCGAACCATCACCATAGCCGCCGTAGAGTTTATCTTCACCATCGATGCCGCCCCACAATATGCAACCGCCGTCGTTTGCGTAAATCCAATTGTCCTGTTCGTTGCCCGCCAGCACTCGCCCTTCGCCTGTGTCGTCATAGTCGGCATGAATATTTTTGATCCAACCGTCACCCCATTTGCTTTTTTCGCCGGTGAACAAATTCGTACCGCCGAGCCAAATGTCGCCTTCATAATCCGAAGATACATACAAATTTCTGCCGCTTCGCGTCAAGCCTTTCGGCAGTATCAAACTCGGAACGACCGACGTCCAACTTCGCCATACCCCATGAGCGAGATCGCTGTCCGAATCGGAATCACTGTCGGAGTCGGTATCGCTATCGTCATCATACCAATCGTCATCGGTGTCGCCATCGGCATCGCCGTCATCGGTTTTATATTGATATTTAATGCCGTCGGAGAATTGGATTGTAATCGAATTACTGTAATCGGCTTGGATATTGATTATGTTTCCCTCGTCGCTCGTACTTATGGAAACACCGTCTTCATTTCCGCTGAGCGATACATTGCCGCTCGATAATTCATCAGAGGTAATGTTGTAAAGCAACACCATATCATCGGAACCGCAATTAACAACAGTCGTTTTGCCTTCGCCTCGTCCTGCCCAAAAAATGTTGTCATTGAAATAAGCACCGACAAGTGTATCGTCGCCGAGCCCGCCCCACATCCAAGCACCGCTTCCCGAAATGATTGAGTTGTCATTGGCATTTCCAATCAACAGTTGACCTTCTGCTCTGTAACCGACGGCGGAAGCATCGACAATCGACACCGAACTGTCGCCCCAGATATATTCGCCGGTGACAGGATCAACTTCATCGAGCACAACGTCGCCAATGTAGTAAGACGCGAGAGAAATTCCCGCACGCCCGCCTTCGGCAGGGTATTCGCTGTAAACTTTTATCTGCGCCCAATCGTCGTCTTCGTATTTGAACCAAGTGCTTTTTTCATAATCGAACCGAAGTTTGCCGCCGTCTTGAAATTGAATTGTCGTCGTCTTTGCTTTGTTTGAGCCGGATATGTATATATCAGTCGAGACCGAGGAAGAGTCTTTTTCGCCGACAATTTTTTGAATCCTGACATTTCCTCCGCCGATATAGCCACCGTTGGCATAGCCTTCAAATTTCCATTCATCTCTTTCAAAGGCATCCGAGTCGACGTTATGCAGAATCACCAAATCATCGTCGCTGCAATGCCAAATGTTTGTATTGCCCTCATCTTCACCCGCAATAAATGTATCCGCACCATCACCGCCGTTGAGGTAATCATTGCCGCCGGAACCACCCCACATTGCACAGCCGCCGTCATTTGCGTAGATATTGTTCTGATTATCATTGCCGAAGAAAATTCTGCCCGACACAGTATCGTTCCAAGCATAAATGTCGTTGATCCCGAGATCAATCCAAAAACTATCACGGAGATCGATATTGCCGACATAATCCGGATAAACGTACACAAATGTATTGCGTGTTCGCAAACCGGCAGGAACTGCATAATTTGCCATCAATGCCGAACCGATTGTATTGCCGTAGTAATCGCCGGTGAAGACTCTTCCGCTTTTGAATGTGTCGAAGTCCGTTACATTATTGAAAGTAATGGTCAAGTCGAGCGAATTCAAATGCAGGCGAGCCAATTGCGCATCGGAATCGTAATTCAAGCCATCTGCAGCGACAGTCGTAAGCTGTGCAGCAATCCGCTCGATCTCACTCGTGTCTGGTGCTTCTTTACGAGTAACACCCGATTGCCCGCTACCGATCAAATTGAGCACGACCAATTCGTCGCCGTCCTCGTCAACCTCATACGGCTCGCTCAAAATCACAATATCTTCTTCCGGATCGAAATCCGTAATCGTCGACGACAAAATCTTTCTGCTCCTCGGAATGAAGCTGAACGAGTCCGCGCCGTCGCCGCCCGTCAACGTCACGTTCGCAATGTTCTCGCCGTTGCTCCGACGCGTGTCGACAATCAACACATCATCGCCGTCGTCGCCACTCATATTGACATAACTCTTGCCTGCAGTGAGCGTATCATCGCCGCCGCCGCCGGAAATCGTGATGAGATAATTCAACGCGTCGATGCTGTCGTTCCCGCTCCCGCCGAAAATCTCGGATCGAAAATCAATACAATCCACAAAAAAGCCTC
>CALGGX010000478.1 GCA_937916025.1 uncultured Selenomonadales bacterium | reverse complement strand
TCCGATCTTTTTGTAAACGGATGGCGAGGCTTGCAAAGCTTGGTGTCGAATCCAATGTTCCCCATGAACAGCTCGTAGTCCTTCTGCTCGAGCGCGATGTCCCCGCGCATCAGGCGCTTGACAAGCTCGTCGAGCAGGAGGAGCAGCAGCTCCCCCTGCGTCATGGTGCTCAGCGACTGTGCCTTATAGTTCTGAAGGCCTCTAGCATCCATAGCCATACTTCCTGTTCTTTTCAGACTGTGCGGCCCGCCGCGCGGCGCCCGCTTCTAATGCGCCCTTCTCAGTAGCCCATCAGATCGGAGAGCATCGAGCTCTGGTTGTTCATCGTGCTCATCAGCTTTTCAAGCTGCGTGAACTGATTGGTGTAGTAGTCGACCTTGTCGCTCAGCCGCGTCTGCCATGTCTCGATCTGCTTGGTCAGATTGTTCAGCTGCGTCTGGAGCGTGTTGTTGAGCAGCGACACCGAAGAGAGCTTCGTGCCCGCCTTGCGCACCAGCAGGCCCTGAGAGCCCAGCGAGGTCGAGCCGTAGGCGTTGAGCGTGGTCTTGATCGACGCCATCACGCCGTCGGTCGCGGCGCCGGAATCCTTGGTTTTGGTGAACACTTCCCTCACCTTGTCGACGTCGTTGTCCAGCGCCGTGCGCAGCTTATCCTCGTCGAGCTTGATCTGCGTGACGCCGTTGGAGTAGGTCGTCGTCAGGCCGATGGCCTCCATGGCGACGCGCTCGTCGCCGCTGCGCTGCACCACGTTGAGCAGCCGCGAGTAGAGGGCGGAGAGATCGGTGTCGCCGAAGAGCAGTCCGGTCTTCGCCTTTTCCTCGTAGTTCTTGATGGCGGTCTCGCTCATGTCCGCCTTGTCCTCGTCGCTGAGCGGATCGTAGCCGTCCCGCTTGGTGGAGCCGCTGGAGGACTTCTTGAGCGGCTGCGTGGCGTATGCGCTGTGCACGTCGCTCATCAGCTTGTTCACGTCCTCCACGAAGGACTTGATGGCGTCGACCACCTCGTCGGACTTCGTGCTGGTCGAAAACGAGATCGCCTCGCCGCTTTCGGTCTCGTTGAAGGTGTTTTTGAGCGTGACGCTCAGGCCGTCCATCTGGACGAGATTCGACGAACGCTCCAGCGTGCGCTTTACGCCGTTGACGGTAACGTCGAGGACCGCGTCCGTACCGGCGGTCCTGGCGCCGCCCTGCAGCTTGCCGAACAGGGCGTTGAGCGAGGTGCTGTTGTGCGCCTTGACGTCGAGCAGGTCGAAGCTGTTGGCGGCCTCCTCCGTCATAAGCGAGCCGTCGGTCTTGGTGAACTCATAGGCGCCCGTCTGCTCATTGTAGCGGATCATGTCCTTGAAGGCGGAATTCGAGCCGTTGTTGATCTTGTCAATCAGCTCATCGACGGTCGTCGGATTTTCGATATGCGAAAGGATCGTTCGCGACTCCCTGCCGTCGAAATCAATCACGCGCTCGAAGACGTAACCGCGTCCTTTATCGGTATCAACCGCGCCGTAATATTTCGTCAAGAGCGTCATCGAATCGGCGCGCTTGCCGAGCACACGGCGATATCGCATTTCGCGCTCGAAATCTTCGTCGGGCTCGGTGAACAATATTTTGACGCAAAGATTTTTGTCGGCGGGATTGATGTAAACTTCTTTGTGATTGCCGCGCCCCAAAAACAAATCATCCGTCAAGACGAGAGTTTCAGACATGAAATTTTCCTCCGATCAATCGGCGACAGGCGTCGAGCACTTGCGCGGGCGTCACGTGTTGCAGGCAGTTCGGCGTCGGAAATGACGGACACTGCTCGGGCTTGATTGAGCACGGGCAACACGGTTCTCTCGAAGATAATGCGATTGCATTGTCATTGATCGGCTTCCAACGCTCGAGCGGCGTGCAACCGTACATTACGACCATCGGAATGGAAGTCGTCGCGGCGATATGCGCGGCTCCCGTGTCGACGCTTATCAGCAGATCCGCGCGGCAGAATATCTCGGCGAGATCGACGAGCGAAGTCGAGCCGCAGAAATTCTCGATCGGCAATCCGATCTCGGCGATCACTTCCTCGGCGTACTCTCGATCGTTCGGCGCGCCGATCACGAAAAATGTCGCATCATATTCCGCCGCCAATGCCCGAACGACTTCGGCGAAATACGCCTTCGACCACGTCTTGAGCTCGAAAGTGCCCTTGACGCAAAGCGCGATCTTAAATCGAGTTTCCGGCAATCGCTCGAACAATATGTCGACTTCCGCGCGGTTCAGATCCGTAATGCGTGCGAATACAGGGCGTGCGTGATCGTCGAGCGCGAAAAACTTCCGCACGATCGTCTGATACGTCTCCGCCTGCAGAGTCCGATCGAGATCGTGATCGATTGCAATCACGTCGGTGTAGAGTTTCGTCACGCGGCTCGGCTTGTCGTCGAAGACTTTGCTCGGACCTATGCGCGTCGGAATGCGCGCCAGCCACGCCAGCATTGCCGGACGCAATTTCCGATCGAACGAAATGTACAGATCGAAATTGCGGCGTCGGAGTTCTCGTACGATCGCGAACATCATCGACATGGAATTGTGCTTTGCGCGATAATCAAGCACGAGCACGTCGTCGACGACGGGATTGTTTTCGACCGCTTCGCGAACGACCGGCTTGATCATCAACGTGATGCGCGCGTCGGGGAAATGTTTTTTGATCAGCGCGAGCGCGCTCGTCGTGAGCACGACGTCGCCGAGATTGACCAGCGCGCTTGCGAGAATGTTTTTATACACGAGAGCCCTCTCTTCGATTGAAATTCGATTGAGTTTATCATACGCGGCGGTTTTGATCAATGTTTTCGGTGACGTGTTCGTTTTCGCGGTCGAGGTAATAGAGTTTGACGTATTTCGCCATCGTATAGAAGTAATGAAACGCCGAGAGAATGAAGCCGATCCTGCCGTCGAGGAAGCCGCCGCGCAGGAAATACATGCGAAACGACGCCCAGATCGGGTGCAGGATCATGTCGGCAATCGACGCGGACTTGCCCTCGTCTTTTGCCTTCCGCGCGGCGAGCGTCGTGTAGAAATTCAGCTTGTTGAAGTAATGATTCCAATCGCGGTAGGGATAATGGACGAGATACTCGGTCGACGGCAGTTTGATCTCGCGGCATTCGTGATGAATTTTCGGATGCACGAAGCCGGTGACGTAAGTGCCTTCTCTCGGCAGAAGTCGGACGACGTAATCCGGAAACCAACCGCCATGTCGGAGCGGCTGCCCCCAGAAGTAACTCAAGCGCGCGGTGCAATACGCCTTCGATCGATCGTCTTCGGCGAGAATGTTTTTGATGTGCTCGGATAATTGCGGCGTGGCGCGCTCATCGGCGTCAATAAAAAAAATCCAATCGCGCGAAGCCTGTCCGATTGCGAATGTTTGTTGCGCTCCCCAATTGCCGTTGAGCGCATGATTGACGATCTTTGCGCCGAGTGCTCTCGAAATTTCAGCCGTTCGATCGGTCGAGCCGTCGTCGATGACGATGATCTCGGATGCGAAGTCGACGACGCTCTCGATGCATGCGCCGATGAATTTCTCTTCGTTCTTAGCGAGGATCAGCACTGAAACTTCAGCCATGATGCGCCTCCCGTCTGATGATGTTTTCGAGTCGGCGAGCGAAGTTTTGCGGCGAGAATTCTTCCGCCGCCGCGCGGAGATTTTTTTGATAGACGGCGGCATTTCGATCGAAGTCGTTGATGAAAGACTCGAGCACTCGCCCGAGCTCGTCGACGTTGCCGCTCGGAAATGTCTCGCCGATTCTGAACCGGTCAAAGACTTCTGGATTCATGTCGTCGCTCGCCACGACCGGTTTTTGGTAGCCGATTGCGGTAAAGAGCATGCCGCCCCAGTGATAGCGATATCTCGGCGCGGAGTAAGGCATGAGGAGTGCGTCGACCGAGGCGATTGCGTTTTGCCACGCGGCGGCGATCAAGCCTTCATGCCGGAAAGTGATGCCGCGATTGGAATATTTATTTATGATGCGCTCGAAGTCTCGCGAGTCTTCGTCGTGCATGGTCGAGCCTTGGACGATCAACTCGACCGCGCGGTTGTATTGATGTTCGAGATACACGTCGAGGAGCGATTCGAGTTTTTTCTCGCGGCGGTACTGACCGAAGAAGCCGATCTTCAACGCTCCGCGCGGAGTTTCGATCGACGGTCGGTAATCGATATCGCGCGGGGTGTAAGTCGGCGGGGGAATTGGAAAGACATTGTCGAGGCGTCTGCCGAAGATCGAGTTGCCGAACGTCAACACGACGAGGCGAATGTTCGGATACGGCAATAATTGTTTCGCCTCGCGGAAGAAGTTATCGACTTCGTTCGGATTGATGCCGTGCAGAATGAAGACTAGCGGCACGTCGAGCTTGCGAAGTGCGGAATGATTGAGCGCGCGGAGATAACGGTACGTCGACGTGGGAATGATGAGCGCGTCGAAGTCGGACTGATGCGCGAGGAGTTGTCGGTACCAACGTCGGCGATTGATCTCGCGTTTGGCGGCGGAGAAGAGTTTGCGCAAGCCGGTCGATTTATTGTAAGTGACAGCGTCGCCGTCGAGACGTGTGACGGGCGTTCGGTAATCGAATTGGAACGAGAAGTTCTCAGGCACGAAGAAGGCGACGGCGTGATCTCGCGCGCGGAATTCTTCGACGATGATCCGATTGAAGTCGACTTCATGTCCGCCCGGCGTCATGATGTTCTCGAAGATCGCGAGCTTCATGTTGATTCCTCCGCGCGATGCTGTTGATCGTACAACTGCTTCGCAGCATCGTAGTTGTCGTTCCAAGTCAACAGAATCGATTTGAGTTTCCGAATCATTTCGTTGGTTCGATTGATGATATTCTCCGGACGCCAATCGGTAAGTCGAGAAAGTTCCTGCGTCATTGCGATTTTTGATTGCTTGTAACTCTTCCGCTTCTTAATGAAATATTCATTGCTTGCCTTGATGTTGTGACTTTTCTCAAACGGCGTGAGATTTCCGATCGTTTCGACCAGTTCGTTGATTTTATCCGCAGTAAAGCCGTTGAGATCGTAATTGTCATTCCATTTGCGCGGAAAGATGTGCTCGATCTGCCATTTATCCGGCAACAGTGCTTCTTGCTTTTCATCGACGTAAGCGAGAATTTTGAGCAACATTTTGATCGGATCGGGCTTTTTGGATTTCAACTGCATTGTATCCGAAATGAATTGGTTGTCTTCAATCATTTTGAAATGAAACGGCGGATTAAACAGCGGATAATGTGTCTGTACCGAT
>CALGGX010000477.1 GCA_937916025.1 uncultured Selenomonadales bacterium | reverse complement strand
GGCGGCGAAACCGGATATTGATACGTAATTGCGGAATGAAGAAATTCATTCCGTATTTTTTTTCAAGCGCGGAGTGATCATGAAGCCGTCTTTAACGAATGTGCTCGAGCTTCCGATGATCACGAGAGTGAACATGTCGATCTGCTCGCGCGTGAAGTCTTCGAGTGTCGAGAGCGTTTTCGATTGATTTTCGCGGCTGATGTTTCTTACAATGCCGACGGGCGTCGACGCCGCGCGGAATTTTTTGATGATCTCGCGCGCTTCTTCGATCTGATGAACGCGTTTGTGGCTCTTCGGATTGTAAAAAGCAATGACGAAATCGCCCGCCGCCGCGCATTCTATTCGCCGTTTGATCAATTCCCAATCCGTAAGCAGATCGCTTAAGCTGATCACGGCAAAATCATGCGTCAAGGGCGCGCCGAGTACGGACGCCGCCGCATTCACCGCCGAAATTCCGGCAATCACTTCGACGCTCGGACGAGTCTCTTTCGGCAAATCGAGAACCGTTTCGAGCACGAGCCCCGCCATGCCGTAAACGCCCGCGTCGCCGCTCGAAACGACAACGACTCGATTGCCGAGCACGGCTTCATCGACTGCCGCGCGGCAACGCTCGACTTCATGCATCATGCCCGTGCCGATTATTTTTTTGCCTTCAATCAGACTTTTGATCAGCTTGATGTAAGTGTTGTAGCCGACGACGACTTCAGCCTTTTCGATTGCCGCTCGCGCGCGCGGCGATAAATCTTCCAAACTGCCGGGACCGATCCCGACGATTTTTATTTCTCCCATAACAGTGCCACCGTCACTCCTTCAAACTTCGTCTTTGTCAACGCGAAACGTCCGCGCGACACGCAAGCCAATGCCGCCGCCTCGCAAACATTTCCGACGCCGAGCTTCTCTCGAACAAAATCCGATTCCTGCAATCGATATTGCCGAACGATCGAGCGGAGCGTTTCGACGTCGAAGAATTTGATCTCCCGTCCGATCCGCGCGGAAAATTCCAACAGCCCGACTTCGTCACTCTTCACGTCAACGCTCGCAAGCAGATCGATCCGAGCAATCGGCTGCTCAATACGACGACACGCTTCCGAAACCGCCCTTTCGATCGCCGAACACGAGACGCCGCGTCGACAGCCTAGCCCGACAATCAATCGCCGAGGAATCAGTTCGAGCGTCGAATTGCCTGCCGTAACAAAAACGCGCTCGCCTTCGAGCACCGCGCGGTTGATCAGCTTGATTGCTTCCTTCGGCACCGGCGTCATTCCAATTTCTGAAGTGAACGCATCGATCGCCGTTAAGTTCTCGACATCGGTCGCCGTCGTGATGATCGCCTCGCCGCCGATCAATTTCGCAATGCGCCGCGCAAGTTCATTCGCTCCGCCGACATGTCCGCTCAACAGACTGATCACATGCCGCCCGCGCTCGTCAATCGAGATCACTGCCGGATCATGCAGTTTGCTTTCGACATGCGGCGCGATCATTCGCACGGCAATCCCGACCGCTCCGATAAAAATCAGCGCGTCGAATTTCCGAAACGTGTCGTCGACAATCTCGCGCAATCGCTCGAAGTCGCGCCCTTTGACAAACACGACACTGCCTTCGAGCCCTTCGGCAATCAAATTCGACAGCTCGACGCCGCGCGGAGTGATTGCAAAAATCGCCGAACGCAATCCGATCAACTCCTTTCATTGCGAATTATATCATGATCGAAATGCGGCGTAAAACCCCTTGCTTATGGGGATATAAGCCGCGATTTTTATATTGACATTACATCTGCTTTGCCGTAACATACTGCGTATAGCAAAGGATGTGATCTTGTGATTTTAACACAATCAAATCTCATTTGCGGGCTCTCCAAACGCCAATCTCTGATACTTCGCATGATGTGCCTTTTCAGCAATAATCTCTATAACGTCGCGCTTTACAATATTCGGCAGTATTACTTTGCCGAGAAGTTGCATCTCCGCTATGAAGCCAACTACCACGTCACCAAGAACAATGAGAATTACAAATTGTTGCAGGCGGGCGTATCGCAACAGACGATGAAAGTTGTCGATCGCGCGTTTCAATCATTCTTCGCGCTAATCACTAAAGCACGCAAAGACGACTATCGCTTTCAGGCAATACGTCTGCCGCACTATCGCAAAAAGGGTGCGCTTTTCAATCTGATACTGCAATCAAATGCAATCAGCATCAGCAAAGACGGTTTCTTGAATGTGCCCATGAGTAATGCCTTCATGAATATTTACGGCAGAGAGAAGATCAAAATTCGAGTGCCGCAACGCATTCTCGCGCACAAACTCAAAGAAGTGCGCATCATTCCCATCTGCGGCGGCAGACTCTTCAAAATCAGATCATGACCCCGATTGGCAGATCGAGGACAAGGAAAGCTACATTGAAAGCGGCGAGTTATCTGATTCTATCACAAAGGTTGACTTTGACCGCCTCTATTCCGACAGCATAATGTACAACGAGAATCTGAAAAAGAACCAACACGAGTTGCTTACAAATGAACAGTCCTACCAATCTCCCGCTTTGATTTTGAGCAGCTATGGAATCACAAGCGGCGTTTACGGATATATCTCCGCGCCGTCTATCGGCATGGAACTTCCGATCTATCTCGGCGGCAACGATGACAACATGGCGCTCGGGGCCGCGCACATGACCTATACATCGCTTCCTATCGGCGGCAAAAGCACCAACTGTGTGCTGTCGGGTCATTCGGGATACATCGGCAGGATCTTCTTTGATTACATTCCGAGTCTGAATATCGGCGACGAGATCACCGTCGAGAACTATTGGGATACCCTGACCTATAAGGTCGTTGACAAACAAATCCATAAAAAAGACGAATCGGCAGACTGCTACATCACCGAGGGCAGGGATTTGCTCACGCTCATCACCTGCGTCTCGAACGGACACGGCGGTTTTGACCGGTTCTATTTAATTTGCGAAAGGAAATCCACATGAAACACTTCTACCGTACACGCGACAGACCCGCAAAACCCTACAACCAATCATTTCAATGGAAAGGAGAGAAAAATTGAAAAGCATTATCAAAAGAGTGATCGCCATCTTGCTCGTTTTGATGGTCGCCCTTCTGACAGCCTGTTCTGTAACAATGGATGCAGTCAAGGCGGCGGAAATCGGCGGCAACAGCGACGTCGATCTCAGCAGCTACGGCGAATATATTTCTAACGACGAGCTGGGCGAGTTGGTGTCCTACGGCGGATATATTTCTAAAAAGGAATATTCCTCTATGCTAAGCGACGGCTCCGTAGGAGCTTCATACAACCCGAGCTTTGCGTTTTGCTATGATACCAACGGATATGTCATAAC
>CALGGX010000476.1 GCA_937916025.1 uncultured Selenomonadales bacterium | reverse complement strand
TCGGATCGAGGCGGGCACGTACATGATCGCGCCGGCAATGACTCGCGGCGACGTCTACATTGCAAACGCCATTAACGAGCATATCAAGCCGGTGATCGCGAAGCTCAAAGAGGCGGGCGTGACGGTCGACGAAGACGTTGACGGCATTCGCGTGGTTTGTGATCATCGTCCGAAAGCGGTTGACATAAAAACATTGCCGTATCCGGGCTTCCCGACAGACATGCAGGCGCAATTCATGGCGATGCTGACGATTTCGGAAGGCTCGGCGTTGGTAACGGAAACAGTTTTTGAAAACAGATTTATGCACGTCGACGAATTGCGGCGAATGGGAGCTCGGATCAAAATTGACGGGCGAACTTCGTTGGTGCAGGGCGTCGATTATTTGACGGGCTGCCAAGTGAAGGCGACGGATTTGCGCGCGGGAGCGGCAATCGTGCTTGCCGGTTTGGTGGCCGAAGGCGAGACGCAAGTCGGCTACATTCACCACATCGATCGCGGCTACGACAATCTTGTCGAGAAGCTGATCAATCTCGGTGCCGACATTCGGCGCGTCGATCAATAGGAGGAGAGTTTTTAATGGATGCAAACGAAGTCAAGCTCATCATCGGCGAATATCTCAGAGATCGGAATGTTGAATTGAAGGCGATGCTTCTCAATCTCGACGGTTACAAGCCGACTTCGGAGTTTGAAGAGCAGACGGCGCGGATTGCAGAGCTCGAGAAGCAAATTGAAGAATTGCAGGCGTCGACGGAAGTTGATGATCTCAAAGCGAAAGTTGAGGAGCTTGACAAGGCAAATCTCGATCTTGCCGACAAACTCGAAGAGGCGACGAATCGTTTCAACGACTCGAATGAAAAAGTCGAGCGGTATCGGACGGAGACGAAGCAGAATTTGCAAGAGATTGAAGAGTTGCGCGATACGCTCGAGGAGCGCGAGCGGACGATCGAAACGCTCGAGGCGAAGCTGAAAGAGACGGAAGAACATTTCCGCGCGGCGGCAGCCGATGTGATCAAATATCGGACGCAACTCGAGTCGGAAGCGGCGGCTCCAAAGGCAAAGAAATCAAAGAAATGAAAACCGCCGTCGACATCGAAACGGCGATAATTCGGAAACAAAAAGAAGGGCATCGCGCCCTTTTTTTATTATAAAAAATCTCTTGGAGTTCCGCGCGGCTGAATTGACACTTCTCGCCGCAGAATTGACAACGGCATCAAAGAAATGAAAAAACGTTGACATTGAAGCAGGTCGCTCGGCGATAAAAAGAAGGGCATCACGCCCTTCTTTTATTATTAAAAAATCTCTTCGAGTTCCGCGCGGCTGAATTGATACTTCTCGCCGCAGAATTGACAAACGACTTCCGCCTTGCCGTCGTCGAGCAACGATTGCCGATCTTTCGCCGTCAAACTGCTCAACGTCGACGCAACGCGCTCTCGACTGCATTGACATCTGAATTGCAACGCCGTCTCCGATAAAAAATTGATCTCCAAACCGTCAAAAATCGTTTCGATCATGCCGCGCGCGGCGAGCCCGCCGTCAATCATCTCCGTCACCGAGCGCATCCCGCGCAAATTCTGCTCCAATCGATCGAGCACCGCATCCGAACAGTCCGGCAACGGCTGAACCAAAAATCCTCCCGCCGCACGGATTGAAAAATCGGTGTCGACGAGTACTCCGAGTCCGACGCTCGACGGCGTCTGCTCCGATACGAAAAGATAATTCGTCAAGTCCTCGGCAATCTCGCCGCTGATCAACTCGCAACTGCCGCTTACGTCATGCTCGAGTCCGGTAAAGCGCGTGACGCTCACCAAGCCGTTGCGTCCGACGCCGCCCGCCACATCGATTTTCCCCGAGGCTGTCGGAGGAATATCGACATGCGGATTGTCGACAAAACCGCGCGCGTAACCTTCCGGAACGGCATCCGCGACGATGCGTCCGAGCGGACCGTCACCGGCGATTTTGATCGTCACCGCTTCTTCGTTTTTGAGATTTGCCGCGAAAAGCAATGCGCCCGTGAGTGTTCTGCCGAGTGCCGCCGACGCCGTCGGATAACAATCATGTCTCCGCGCGGCTTCTCCGACGAGCTCCGTCGTCACCGCCGCGAATATTCGAACGCCTTCCGCCGTCGCCTTCAATAAATGATCCATGGCAATCACAACGCCAAACTCATGAGCTCATCGCCCGAGTTCAGATCGAAAATCTTAATCGCCGAATCGTCAATCACGGCAACGGTCGGTTTTTTGTCGGCGCGATTGGGAAGCGCGGGCGAGCCCGGGTTCAGCAAAATCGATCCGCCCTGCCGCTCGAGAATGTTGTTGTGAATATGCCCCGTGATGAAAATATCCGCGCGGAGCGTATTTGCCTGCTTTGCGATCTCGCCGATCATCTTCTCCCATTCCGGCTTCGACGGATCATTGCAATAAGTAAAATGCGTGCCGTGAGTCATGACGATGCGGCGTCCTCCGGCATAAACATACGCGTACGGAGCTTGAATCGGCGAATTGATCACGAGCTGATCGACATCGGAATCGCAATTGCCTCGCGCGATCACGACTTGCGCTCGGCATGCATTGATGCGCTCGGCGAGTTTCGCCGGATTGTAGTCCTCGAGCATCGGGTTTCTCGGACCGTGATACAAAACGTCACCGGCATGCATGATCAAATCGGCATCATGGAAGAATTTTTCGACTGCGCGAGCAAATTTCTGTTCATGTCCATGCGTGTCGCTGATTACACCAATCTTCATTGAAAGCCCTCCAAAAAATATTTTCGATCGATTTTATACTCGGCGGCGAGAAAATGCAATGCAATCGAAAGGATTTTTTGATGTTGCCGCGAAAAATAATTGTCGATTATTTAAAACCAAACGAAAGGAGGCAAGAAAAATGATTGAAGCTCGATCGCTGTTTCGGCATGAGCTCGCGGCGGTACTGATCATCAAAGATGAAGCCGTTTACATTAAAGAATGGATCGATTATCATCTGCTTGTCGGCATCGATCACTTTTACGTTTACAACAACGACAGTTCCGACAACTTGACCGAAATTCTGAAGCCGTACGTTGCAGACGGTCTCGTCACTTATCATTCGATCGCGGGGCGATGTGCTCAGTGCGCGGCTTACAATGATGCGCTCGGACGTTATCGCTTTGATTGCCGATACATGATCTGCTTTGACGTCGACGAATTCATTTATCCGAAAAACGATCGTCGATTGATTGAATTCGTTGATGAGATTTTCGACAGCGATGAAAATATCGGCGAGATCGTGATTCATTGGCAGGTTTTCGGTTCAAACAATCTCGATGAAGCAAAACTCGAGCAAGGCGTGCTTGACCGCTTCACGCGGCGAGCTGCGGAAAACAATCCTTGGAACCGGTTTTTCAAAGCGATTGTCAATCCGCGCAGAGTGAAGTTCTATCCCGATCCGCACTATGCAATTTGTTTCGGTCAGAAAAAGATCGTCGATGCAAGATGCGATGAGGTGCGAATGTCGATGCGGGAGAATACTTTAAAAATCATTACGAATGCGAATACGAATACGACAGAGTTGATTGCGCTCAATCATTATGTTGTAAAATCTCGCGAAGAGTACGAACGGAAAATTGCTCGCGGCGATGCATTTTATGCGAGTAATCCTCGAAACGAGGAGAATTTCCGCAAATTCGATCTGAATGACGTGTTTGACGACGGTATCATCAAATATCGCGATGAATTGATGTCCTCAGAAAGATACACAGGGGGGGAATTAAGAATCGAAAAATTTCCGCGCGGATACTCAACGCCGTACTCGAAATTTTATCGCCCGAACTCGAAAACAACGCATCGGAAGAATTTTATCGCGGGCAAATGCACATCTTCATGACCTGTCGGGCGGCAGTCTGCATGCTTCGGCGCGAAACGAAACTTTTGACCGAAACCGAAAGTAATTTGCTTGAAGAGGCGGCAATAAATTGCATGCTGAAATCGATCGAAACTGCCGAAGAATGGCAAATCAAATTGCTTTTCGATGAACTGCCGAAACTTTTGGTTCGACCGTTCCCTGCCGTCGAGGAGATCAGAAAAATCTATAAGCATGTGATCATTCCCAATATTTTGGTTGAGTTCAGAGTTCATCGTGATTGGAACAGTTATATGCATTTTGAGTTTGTCAATCAATTGTTGTAAAAAAATTTTTTGGGGAGTTGATGTAAAGTGAGTATGACTTTGCGGCAAAAATTTTTGATCCTGACGGCATTAATCGGAGTGTTGCTGGCAATCGTGTCAATCGTCGGCTATGTCAACGCTCGAGAAAATCTCGGCAAGAGTGTCGAAAACGAATTGTCCGCCGTTGTCGACAGTCAGAAAAACGTTATCGAAGGGTGGTTGCAGAGCAAGGCGACTTCGGTCGATCACGCGGCGACCATTATGACGGAGTTCAACGGCGATATGGCTCGGATCAAATCGCGCGATGTTTTGAGTCTTGCCAACAATGATAAAGAAATCATCGAAATGACGATGGGACTTGAGGACGGCTACTTTGCGAGCTATCACGCCGGTGACAGCACGGGAACTCGCGATCCGAAAAGTCGTCCTTGGTATCAGCAGGCAAAAGCCGCCAACGGCTTGATTTTGACTGAAGCCTACGTCGATACTTATACCAACAAATTGGTTGTATCGTCGGCGGCTCCGATCAAAGCAAACGGTCAATTTATCGGCGCGATCTGCAACGACATCGATCTCGATTCCGTCGACAAGCAGGCGAAATTGATGAAATATCACGGCGAAGGCACGAGCATTATTTTCGACAAGAACGGAATGATCCTCGCGACCAACGGAGATGCGCAAGTCAATTCGGATATCAAGGCATTGAAAGGTCTCGGTGAGCATTACAATGAAATGATCACAAACGGCGCGGGCTATTTCGAGATGGAGAGTCGGCGCGGCGATGAAATTTTCGCCTACGCGACGGTTCCTTCGACGAAATGGGTTATCGGCATTGCGGTTTCAAGCGACACGGTTTTTGAACCGGCAATCAGACTTCGGAATTTATTCATCATCTGCACGGTAGTCGGCTTGATTTTTTCATTCATCGTGTGCGGCAAAACGGCGTCGTCGATCATTGCGCCGCTCTCGGAGCTTGAGCATCACGCAAAGCAATTGACGAACGGCAATCTCCGCATCGACGATCTGCCGATAAAATTCAACGACGAGATCGGTTCTTTGACGGCGGCATTCAATGACATGACACACAGCTTGCGTCGCTTGATCACGAAAATGGCAACGACTTCGGAGCAAGTCGCGGCTTCTTCGGAGCAATTGACGGCGTCGGCTCAACAATCGGCGGATGCGGCAGTGCATGTGTCGGAGACGGTCGCGGAAGTTACGAACGACATCGTAATGCAATTGCAGTCGGTTGACGGCGCAAAGGCAAATGTCGATTTGGTTTTCAATGACGTGCAATTGATGGCGCAAAAGACGGTCAACGTTTCGGAGTCGACGGACAAGACGGCGGAAGCGGCAAAGATCGGTCAAACGCTGATGAACGAGGCGGTCAACAAGATGGCGAGCATCGATCAATCGGTGATGGCGGCGGCGGAAGTGGTCAAGCGGCTCGGCGAGAACTCGAAAGAGATCGGCTCGATTGTCGAGGCAATTGCATCGATCGCGGATCAAACCAATTTGCTGGCGTTGAACGCGGCGATCGAAGCGGCGCGCGCGGGCGAGCATGGTCGCAGATCGGAAGAGCGTCGTGTAGGGAAAGAG
>CALGGX010000475.1 GCA_937916025.1 uncultured Selenomonadales bacterium | reverse complement strand
TCTATATCCTGCAACAGCGATTCTTTCCGATCGATGCCGAAATTCATCTGCCACATGTTGAGCAGCTCGACTTTAATGTCGTTAACAGAAGAGCTCGTCTTAATCTTCTTGCTGTAATAGCCGCGAGTAGTTCTGTGCCGGTAATCGACGTGCATCAGATTTTTCAAAAACAAAGTCGGTTGAATGAGTGCGGCAAGTTTTTCGGCAATCTCGCGTTCGGCTTGTTTCGCGCCGATGGTTTCACTGTCGAATGGAAAGACAAACAGAGTTTCATCAGCCAAGCGCATCTTATGATCGTGATCAAGCAGAACCGGCACGATGTATCGCTCGATTTTAAAATTCAAATTCGGATCGTAAATGTGCGGCGTGTTCGTGTATTGAAAGACGGCTTTAAATCCGATGCCGAATTTGCCGATCGTGTTGTATTTTTTATTGGAATTGCCGACTGAAGTGATCGCATTGACGTCGCCGAGATCACCGTGCTTTGAATCAATCTCTTCGGACATCGGATCGGAGATCGAAAAATGTCGAGTGCCGTTGTGAGCAAACAACAATTCATTCGAATTCAATACGAAACGCGCGCGAGTGGCTCCGGCGTCATCGGCGTTTTGCAACAGCTCGTAAATGAAATGCGCCTGATCGGAATACATATCCACAAATCTCGGCATTGCGCCGCGCATCGACACCTTGTTTAATGTTTTTACCGATTGTTCTCGATCAAGCCGCACTTTTTCAAACAATAACTTCTCTTCGTCCGTCATAAAAATTGCCTCCGTTCAACGAAAAAAGCCGATCAACGATCGGCAGTTTATATCAACGAACGAACAAAGTCAATAATAATGGCGGAGGGGGTGGGATTCGAACCCACGGTAGCTGTTAACTACACTTGATTTCGAGTCAAGCACCTTCAACCGCTCGGACACTCCTCCACGTCGAAGGCAATTCTACCACAGCGTTTTTCAAAATGCAATACTTTTTTTGCCGATAATTGTTGCCGATCGGATTTTTTTTTGCTACAATATTTTTGACTTCAATTCAAGGAGTGAATGATGTGAAGAAGAAAATCTCGGCACTGGTGTGCGGCGCGTTGATGGCGTTCGGTTCAATCGCAATGGCCTCAATCCACGGTGACAGAATTATGCTCGGCGATATCAAGCCCGGCGATCCGATCAGCGCAGTCAAAAATATTTACGGCGAGCCTCTTCGAATCGTCGGAGAAAAATGGCTTTATAAAGGCTTTTATATCGAAGTCGACGACGACCGTCCGAATTACGTCGAAGAGATCGCAACCGAAGACTCCGGCTTTGCCACTCAAGACGGCGTCATCGTCGGCATGAGCGAGAACGCCCTCAACGACAATTACGGCAAGGCGGATAAGCTCGAACGCGAGAACGGCAAAGTCGAATACACTTACTACAGCCGCGACGCAAGAGAGAAAATTCAATTCGACGTCGTCAACGGCATCATCGTAAAAATCTCCTGCGAACGCAATTGATTATCGGCGACAATAAATTTTTGAGCGGGGAGGAAAACGGTTCCTCTCTTTTTTTTGAAACGTTTTCGGAGGTGGACACTTGAACGCGAAAAAAATTCTCTCGACTCTGCTGTTGAGTGCGACAATAATGTCGACAACATTCGCCGCCGGTGCCGATGATGAATTGTCAATCATGGCAGCCGAACAACGCAAAAATTCTTCCGACACCGAGACCTTCGAGGAGCCGGAACCCGTCAAGCCCGAGCCCGTCAAGCCGAGTCAACCTGCGCGAGTTGAAACGCCGAAAGTCAATACGCCGAAGGTTGAGACGCCGCCCGTTACTCGCCCGCAAAATACTCGACCGACCGTCGAAAAACCGAGTACCGGCATGTCCAATCCGATCACTTCTCATTCGACATTCGAGGGATGCGCCGAAGAGCTCGGCTTTACTCCGCTCTACATTCCGAAACAGTCCGGCTATACTCTCAATTACATCTCGAGCATCGGCGGCACGGTTGCCGATCTTCGATTCAGCAGAAGATGGGAAACGCAATCAAATCTCACGCTTCGGACATATAAACGCGCGGACGGCGAGGAACTCAAAGACATCAGCGGCGTGCACGGCGTCAAATGGCATATCGACATGAGCGGCGGTGTTCCGATCTATC
>CALGGX010000474.1 GCA_937916025.1 uncultured Selenomonadales bacterium | reverse complement strand
GAACTCTGGCGGGATGCCAGCGGCGCATTGCAGGTTCGCTCCCGTGACACGGACGGCAACGGCTACGCTTCCGATGCTTGGAGCGGCGATTCCGTTCCTGTGGCGATGCTCAACGGCGAGACGCTCGTCGACGCCGCGCGGAAGGCGGCAATCCTCGCGTCGCTCGCATTCAATTCCCGTGTGCAATTGAAAGATGTTCATGTCGAGGGCATCACGAAGATCACGACGGCGGATATCGAATACGCCAAGTCGCTCGGTTACGTCATCAAACTGCTCGCGGTCGGAAAAGAAAATTCGCGCGGCATCGACGTTCGGGTGCATCCCGCCTTCTTGCCGAAAGCTCATCCGCTCGCGAGCGTCAACGGCGTTTCAAATGCGATTTTCGTCAAGGGCAACATCATCGGCGAGGCAATGTTCTACGGTCCGGGCGCGGGCTTTGCAACCGCTTCCGCCGTCATTTCCGATATCATCGAGATTTCGCGAAACATCCTCTGTAATGCCACGGGACGACTCGGCTGCACCTGCTACGAACAAAAGCCGCTCTGCCCGATCGAAGAGACGCGGACTTCTTATTACATTCGCCTGCTCGTCGACGACAAACCGGGCGTGCTCGGCGCGATTGCAAAGACGTTCGGCGACGCAAACGTGAGTTTGAAGTCCGTCGTTCAGACGAACGGCACGCAGGAAGATCACGCCGAGATCGTCGTTATCACTCATTGCATCGAATACAAATACGTGCTCGATGCGATTGATCGATTGAAGAAATTGCCCGTCGTCGACGAAGTGCTCGGAATGATCCGCGTCCATTGCGAAGACGGAGATGATGACAATGGCTGACAATGAAATGTACGGCGAAGTAAAACCGTCGAGCGTGAGGATCAAAGTGCGCGTGCCCGGAACGAGTGCCAATTGCGGACCGGGTTTTGACTGCATCGGCTTGGCGTGCTCGATTTACAATGATCTCGAGCTGATGCTTCTGCGCGAGCCGAAATTGATCATCGAAACCAAAGGCGAAGGTTCGGAATCCATTCCCACGGACGACAAGAATATTGTTTGGCGATCGATCAAAATGTTGCTCGATCGGACGAAATTCGGCAATGAATTCAAGGGCGCGATCATCAAAATGGAAAATCACATTCCGATGTCGCGCGGGATCGGCTCGAGCGCGGCGGCGATTGTCGCGGGGCTCAAAGCGTCGAATGCGATCGCCGGCAGTCCTTTCAATCGGCAGGAACTTTTGCAATTGGCAACCGACATCGAGGGGCATCCCGACAACGTGGCTCCGGCATTGCTCGGCGGCTTCACGGTCAGCGTCGTCAACTCCGGCAAGGTTCAGACGCTGTCGTTTTTGCCGAAAATCGCAATGAATTTCGTTTTGGCGGTGCCGGATTTTCCGCTCCCGACATGGCAGGCGCGGCAAGTTCTGCCGAAAGAAGTGCCGTTGAAAGATGCGATTTTCAACATCAGTCGGGCGTCTATGATGATTGCGGCGTTGATCAAAGGAAAAGATCGGTTTTTCAAAAATGTTTTCGACGATGCGCTTCATCAGCCGTATCGAAAGGATTTGGTTCCGGGGCTGAAAGAGGCGATCGATGCGGCGAAGAAGGCGGGCGCAATCGGCGCGGCATTGAGCGGCGCGGGACCGACGGTGATTGCTTTCAACATCGAGCGGCAGAACAATGCAAACGACGTGGCGTCCGCAATGACTCAGGCTTTTGCGTCGAAAGGCGTCAATGCGAAGTCGATGATCCTCAATCTCGACACGCGCGGAGCACACATAATTTAATGCGTAATGCGTAATGCGTAATGCGTAATTAGGAATTGGGAATTGGGAATTGGGAATTGGGAATGCGGAATTAAGGAACGGGATTGCAATTCTCAATCAAAAATAAAGGCGGATTTGAATTATGATGAATCAACCGTTCAAAGTGAAGGCGGCGTTCGAGCCGACGGGAGATCAACCGAAGGCAATTCATGATCTCGCATGCGGAATCGAAAACGGCATGCAAACGCAAGTCCTGCTCGGCGCGACGGGTACCGGAAAAACTTACACGATTGCCAAAGTCATCGAGCAAATTCAAAAGCCGACGCTCGTCATTGCGCACAACAAAACTCTCGCCGCCCAGCTCGCCGCCGAATTCAAGTCCTTCTTCCCCGATAATTATGTCGGCTACTTCGTCAGTTATTACGATTATTATCAGCCCGAGGCGTATTTGCCCGCGACCGATACGTATATCGCTAAAGACGCGTCGATCAACGACGAGATCGATCAACTCAGGCACTCGGCAACGTGCTCGCTGTTCGAGCGGCGGGACGTGATCATCGTTGCGAGCGTTTCATGCATTTACGGGCTCGGCTCGCCTGAGAGTTACTCGAAATTGGTTCTGCATCTGCATCGCGGGCAATCGATCTCGCGCGAGGAGATTCTCGAAAAGCTCGTCAATATCCGATACGAGCGCAATGATCTGATCCTCGAACGCGGAAAATTCCGAGCGCGCGGAGACCTCGTCGAGATTTTTCCGGCCGCCTTCAACGGACGTGCATTGAAGGTTGAGCTCTTCGGCGATGAAGTCGAGCGCATTACCGAATTCGACGTGTTGAGCGGCAAAATTTTCGGCGAGCGCAAAGAGGCGATCGTTTTTCCGGCGTCTCATTACGTCACCGATGAAGACGACATGTT
>CALGGX010000473.1 GCA_937916025.1 uncultured Selenomonadales bacterium | reverse complement strand
ACACCTTCAGCCCGGCAAAAATGTGGATTCGCGGCCTGAATGCCTACAGAAAGCCACTTCTGCAGCTGAACACTCAGTTCAACGTGGAAATTCCCTATGCCACCATGGACATGGACTTTATGAACCTGAACCAGAGCGCCCATGGCGACCGCGAGTTCGGCTTCATCACCAGCCGCATGGACCTTCCCCGCAAAGTGGTCGTCGGACACTGGGGCGATGCCGGCACCCAGAAGCGCATCGCTGACTGGATGCGCGTTGCCCGCGCGGTTGCCGACGGCGGCGACTGGTCTGTCGATTCCGTAGCGACGAGGATTTTCGATCTCGCATCTTCGATCGCCGGCAACGATCCCGAAAAATTAAGTGCGATGCGTTCCGCCGTTGAGGAAGGTTTCCGGCAAGCCGGACTCACTTGGAACAACGCAACCGGTCAAAGCAACATGCCGGATATTACCAACCGAACGTACGATGAGATTATGAGTCGTTTTGACGATCGTGCGAAGGAACTCTCCGGCGTTGCCGTTTGACAAACTGTTGGGCGAGCGATAACTTCAGCCGCGACCACCATCGCGGTTGGCGTCTGCACCAACGCCGGATACTGCCCGCCCGGAAATCCGACTTCAAATGATAATGTCAATGATATATCGTCGATAAAAAAGCACTCTGTATTACACCAAAACGAGTGCTTTTTTGTTGTCTGCATCTTAATAAAAAATGAAGAGTATCGCGCCGAAGAAGACGGCAATACTGAAGCCTTTCAGTAAGTTCTGCACGGTTTGATTGTGCTTGCCGAAAAGCGGACCGACGAGCGGACGGAGCAGATAAGTGAACAGCGACATCGACAAAAAAAACAGTGCTTTATCGGCGACATAGAAACTGTAGACGAGCGCGACTGCCGAGATTGCAATGCCGTAACTTTCGACACTGCGATGTTGCGGTTTTTCCTGTTCGGCGGCGTTTTCGACGGCATGATTGAATCCGCCGATCGGTCGCTCTTTGACTTCATGACGGACGTTCACTTTAACCGGCTCGCGCATCTTCATTTTGCGTTTGTTGTTCTCGACGCGCCGAACAATGTCTTCGTATCGTTCTTTTTTCGGCTGTGGAGTTTCGATTTGCTTCGGCGGCGGCTCAACCGGCTTCGGAATCGGCTTTTCAATCGGCGGTTCTTCCTTCGGAGGCTCGTCTTCGACGAAATTCTCCGCGTCGGTCGGCTTCTCTGCTCCGAGTCCGTACGAGTCCGCATACTTTGCCTTGTAATTTTTCAAATCAAGTGATGCGATTTTGCTTTTCTTCTTTTTCTTCGCCATCTTCGTTCCCTCCGGTCGATTAAAAACCTTCGACGTACTTGCGAAAATTCCTGCCGTCGAAAAAAACGCTTGTCGCCGCGCGGATTTTTCTATATCATAAAACTGTTGAAGGGAGGCTTCCGATTGTTGAACATCATTCTGTCAATCATCGTACTCGGCGCGCTCGTCATTCTGTACAGAAATATTTCGAGCCGCAAACTCTTTGTTTACTTCTGCCTGCTGCTCGGGCTGATGTTCATTGCGGGAGCAGTAGTCGGAATGCAAACCCGTTCCGATACTTCCATAGACGAAGAACAACGTTCCGAATTGCTTCGGCAGGAAAAATTCTTCATCGACTGGTACTCGCAATATCAAAAGGATATCGAGCAGCTCGATCGCAATTGGCAACTGTATCATTCGATCGTCGAAAATTACAATGACGAAAAAACCGATCTCGCAAACACTTATGAGCGATTGCAGAAATTGGAGCGCGAAGTTCTTGATGAGCAAATTCGGATTCACACGTTGGAGCCGCCGTCGGAGCTCGATGCGCAATGCAGAGAACTCGTGGGCTCGGTAATACGAAAAACGCAATTATATGTCGACGCGCAAATCCGAACGATTTCAATGACGAAAGATGCGGCAAATCCGAGCCTGCCGGAAGCTCACGACGAATTGAGTCGCCGATTTCAAGACATTATGATTCGCGAGTCGCCGGTCGGACTTTTCACCGCAACGGAAATTTCGGCACTTCGAGATTATTTCGCGCTCGACAATTGATTGGAGGTTTCAGTGATGAAGAAGTATAAAACCGTTGCCGCCGGTTCGGTTTTCGAGGCGGAATTTGAAGTGAACAAATCGAAATTCATCGCGCATGTTCGGAATGTTGAAGATGAAGAACAGGCGCGTGAATTTCTGCAATCGATCAAGAAGAAGTATTTCGATGCGACGCACAATTGTTCGGCGTGGATAATCGGCGTCGGCGTGGAGAAACATAAGTCGAATGACGACGGCGAGCCGGGCGGAACGGCGGGCAATCCGATTCTCGAAGTGATCAAGAAGAACGCGCTGACGAATGTCGCGATCGTCGTGACGCGATATTTCGGCGGGATCAAACTCGGCGCGGGCGGCTTGATTCGCGCGTATTCACACAGTGCGGCGATCGGAATTTCGGCGTCGAATATTGTGATCATGACTCCGATGCGGAAGTTCTCGGTGACGATCGAATACGGCTTTTTGGCGGG
>CALGGX010000472.1 GCA_937916025.1 uncultured Selenomonadales bacterium | reverse complement strand
GATGAAGCCCCACGCAATGAACGCGCCGATATTCGGCATGACCATTGCGCTCAAGAAGCGTCCGAACTTCTGCATGAGTTCTTGCATGTCATTCAACCTCCCATGATCAATATTGTTGATTGATGATGGTTAAATTGTATGCGCCGCGCGGCGGATTGTCGAGCAAAACAAATGAAGCGGCGGGTTGTCGAATTGCGGACATTATCGAAGAACCTCCGCGCGGAAGGCAAAAAAATTTAAGCCGATTGCGTCAACTGTCGATAATCTTATCGTAAAAAGCAGCAAACAATCAGACACAGTCAAACACAAGGTCAGCAGCACGATCCCGACGCTGAACGGAAGCAGACTCTTGACATGGACAGTCATCAATCCTCTGACCTTTCGGCGAGCCGCGCACACGGCTTCCACCATCCGCTTGCTGCGGTAAGTCGATTTATAGCAAAGGAGTAGATTTACCATGATGCGTTCCCTCTTTTCCGGCGTGTCGGGCTTGAAAATTCACCAGACACGCATGGACTCAATCGGCAACAACATTGCCAACATCAACACGACAGGCTTCAAATCGTCGCGCACGACCTTTTCCGATATGCTCAGCGAAATGCAGGCAGGCGCGGGCACGCCGACCGCACAGCTCGGCGGTACCAACCCGCGGCAGGTCGGTCTCGGCGCGGCAGTCGCCTCGATCGACATCATCTTCAACGACGGCGCGGCGCAATCCACCGGCAAAAATACCGATATCGCGCTCAACGGCAATGCACTTTTCGTCATTAAAAACGGCGATCAAACATATTACACTCGCGACGGCGCGTTTGAATTCGACGCCGAAGGCAATTATGTCCTGCCCGGCACCGGTCTTTTCGTGCAGGGTTGGAATGCCGTCGACGGCTCGCTGAACACCAATGCCGAGCCGGAGAACATCGTCGTTCCCGCCGGCAAAATCATGAATGCGACGGCGACCACGCGCATCACATTCAGCGGCAACCTCGACGCAGGCGATCCTCTCATCAGCACGATTTCTTACACGAATTCCGACGGCGAGACGATCACTCTCGATCCGAATGCGTCATATGAAGCACTCGCCGGAGAGATCGAAAACGTCACCAACATTCAAAAAGACAATTGGTCGACTTTCATTGATTTGATCGAGCCCGGTATCGTCAACAGTAACACTGCCGGTGTCGTCACGATATCCGATGATGTTTGGGAAGATTACAATCTCGATAATCTTGGAGATTTGACGCAGGAACAAGTTTTAGCGAAGATCACCGAATTCATAGCGGCTCTCAACAATACTTATCTCCGAAAACGTAAAAATGCGGACGGCAATCAGGTGACGCTGAGCAACACGGCAATGATCTCGTCAAAGAAATTGATGACAGACTATAGTGCTGCAAGCGCGGGCAATTCCGATGTTAAAGTGGCAATGGCGAATAACATCAATGATCTTAATGAAATTTTTGCAAATCAGAGAATAATTACCTTCGGTTTGGACAGTGGCGGAAATATAATTCCTTCAGACAGTGCACTTATCAGTACCCTCGCAAGCAGTACCGAAACCTCCGATCAAGAACTCTTGGCAAATTATTTCCAATTAGCTTATGAGCGAGGAGACAGTAATGGTATAATTTCCACTTCTTACGGCGATATAACTACGTCCACGTCACTCAAAAGTGCAAAAAGTATAATGAGTACCCTGATTTCTGATCTCAACAAAACAATTCGCAATATTTCATTGTTGCCGCCCGGTGCCGTCAGAAGCGTTGATGAATCTACGGGACTGGTCACGGACGTAGACATAACGCAGTTGAACAGCAGTAAGATTTATCTCAACATCGATCCGACAAGCACCAAGGCGGCTACTGCTTTATCTGATATAAAAGGCGTTCAGTTTTCAACCGACGGCAGCGATCTTCTCGAGAAATTTTCGGAGTTTAATCAATTGTTTAACAGTGCAAATTACACATTGCAACGTTTCGTCGGCGGTGGTACAGGCTCTTGGGAGAATGAATGGAGCGGAATAACGACAGCCTATTTCTTTGATAATTACACCAACTTAAAAGATGCCATAGATGCTTACAACTTTATCAAGGTCAAGGCTTTTCTAATGACCAACGCAACGACCGGTGCGTCGACGGACACCGATACCAATTATATATCGGTTGCGGAAAATATCGGACTGGATTCGGATACGGTTAATGCAGTTTACGATCCGTTCTTTGCAACGCTTGATTATTCGCTTGATACGGATGCAACCGTGGCGGATGTATCTACGGCTTATCGCAGAGCGCATGAAGCCTACACCGAAGACAAAGATGGTAATTTGGATTATATCGGCTATTGCAATATCATAGCCGCGAAATATACGGAGCTGGCGAATGCAATCGATGCCTCAGATAGTTCCACGAAGGCAAATTATGACAAGTACTATGAAGATGCGCGTGCGCTGTACAATCATTTACAGGCGAAGGCGTACAATTCGACATTCTCGACAGACGGCTCGGATCTGCTCGTAATCGGCAGCGATGAATACAACGATCTGCTCGAGCTGATTCCGGGCGGAACTTCCAGTGATCCTCGAGCATCTTTCCTTCTCGGCGGCGAGAACAACCTTAACAAAGGCTATAATGCAACGGCAGTTCTTACGGACTACTATCATGCATTGCGCGTACAGCAGGCAACGGAGTTCAATTCGATCATCGTCGGCAAGAACTTGACTGTCACCGATGAGAACGGCGACGACATTTCTATTGACGAAGATGTTTTGGAGACATATTACGACAATGACGAGTACAAATTCGTGACGGCGACTTCGGCGTATTTGACGCTGTCGGACGGCACGCGGCAGACGGTAACAACCGGCACTTATCACGTCGAAGACAGCATTCCGATCACGACGGTCATCACGGTATTCGACAGCGAAGGCGGCGAGCACAAAGTCCCGATCCTGCTCGAAAAGACGGACGCCAATACATGGGTTGCTTCGCTTCGCAGTGCATATAAAGACTTCACGGATCAAGATGATCGCGATACCTTGAAAGTTTCGACGATCACCGAAGACGACGGTTCCGTAACGACAATCAAGATGCGCCCGATCTACATTTACTTCAATGGCGACGGCACGTTCAGCTCCGGTTCGAGCGACATCGAATTGACGTATAGCGGCGCGAACGGCGCGGAAACTACACAAGCGACTGTCGACTTCTCGAGCTTGACGCAATTTGACGGCAACTCGACGGCATATCCGTCGGCGGACGGCAACAAAGCAGGAGTGTTGACGAGCGTGGCGATTGATACCAACGGCATTATCACCGGTACCTACACGAACGGCTTGCGTCAGCAGGAAGCGCAAGTGGCGGTAGCGCAATTCACCAACGCGGGCGGCTTGACGAAGATCGGCAATACGTACTGGCAAGAGTCAAACAACTCGGGCGCGCCGAACGTGAAGACGGCTCCGGACTTGGGCATCGGCATCACGCCTTCGGCTCTCGAAATGTCGAACGTCGACTTGGCGAATGAGTTCAGCGACATGATCATCACTCAGCGCGGCTTCCAAGCCAACTCGAAGATCATCAACGTAGGTGACGAAATGCTCGAAACCCTCGTAAACATGAAACGATAATCACATACTCTGACGGCGGTGGGTTGATCTGACGCCATCGCCGTCGGAAAATACCTATATATTAGAGACTCTTGTCAATCTCAATGACCTCACGCTTCGGCGATAGCGAAAGCTATTTTTGAGTAGCCTCAGCACTTCGCGTGCTACGTTACCCGCGAATATCATAGGCACCGGCGGACGTAAATCCTAATCTGCCGCTCTGCGGCTTGCAATTAAACAGTTCTGAGGGGTAGGAGCAGTGTTGCAAGCATACAAAACCGCGAGTAACATTGGCGAAGGATTACAACTCCGAGAGGAGATACTCTGCATGTTAGTGTATGTCATCAATAAACATGGAAAACCATTAATGCCGTGCAGTGCGGCGAAGGCACGACGGCTGTTGCGCGACGGCAAGGCGAAAGTTATCCGCCGCGAGCCTTTCACCATTCGGCTGAACTACGGTTCGAGCGGATATCGGCAACCGGTGACGCTTGGCGTTGACGCCGGATCGGTGCACATCGGACTGTCTGCCTCGACTGCAAAGCAGGAACTTTACTCGTCGGACGTGCAACTTCGATATGATGTCGTCGAATTGCTTGCAACGCGGCGGGAGCTTCGGCGGCGTCGGCGCGGCAAAAAGACGCGATATCGTCCGAACCGGTTCAGCAATCGGAAAAACATTACAGTCGGTTGGCTCTCGCCCTCGACACGAAACAAGATTGACGCGCATTTGAAGGTTGTCGACAATATTTCTAAGATACTGTCGCTGACTAAGATCATCGTCGAGACGGCATCATTCGATGTTCAGAAGATCAAAAATCCCGACATCAGCGGCGTCGAGTATCAGCAGGGCGAGCAATTCAATTTCCGAAATGTGCGCGAATATATTCTGTTTCGCGACGGGCATGAGTGCATGAGTGTCAGCATTGCCATGGCAAGAGTCGCGATCCGATTCTCAACGTTCATCACATCGAGAGTCGAAAGACGGGCGGCGACGCTCCGAACAATCTGATCACGCTGTGTGCGACATGTCATGCGGCATATCACGACGGCAAGATCAAACTTCGGATCAAGCGCGGCGAGTCGTTCAAAGACGCGGCGTTCATGGGGATCATGCGTTGGGCACTTTTCGATCGGCTGAAGGAAATTTACGCCGACATCGAAGTTCAAAATACATTCGGCTACATTACGAAGAACACGCGAATTGCCCTCGGACTCGAGAAGGCGCATCACATCGACGCGTACTGCATTGCGGGCAATCTCGACGCCGCGCGGCTCGGATATTGTTGATATCAGCGGCAAATGCGCAAGCACAATCGCCAAATCCACAAGCTGAAGTTTCTGAAAGGCGGAGTGCGCAAGCGTCATCAGGCACCATACGAGATATTGGGTTGGAGACTGTTTGATAAAGTCAAGTGCAACGGCGAGGTCGGCTTCATCTTCGGTCGGCGCGCGAACGGATTTTTTGACATTCGAAAGCTCGACGGCACGAAAATCTCTGCCGGTATCAGCCATAAAAAATTGCAACTGCTCTCAAGACGAAAGACGTATCTGACGGAGCGAATTCAATAAAACAGGTAAAATTCCTTGGCCAAGGATGGAAATACAAAAAAGCCCTTCGGTCGATCGGAGGGCTTTTGCATTTCGGATTACTTGATCGAGTTGAGTCGATTGACAATGATCTGCCCGTCTTCGTCGTTGGAGGCAAGCTCGATGATCGGTTGCGAGCCGAGCATGATCGTGTTGCCGTTCAAATACGCTTGCGATTTGGCATGTCCGTTGTGATACGCCGCCGCGAGATTGCCGAGCACAAAACACGCCCGCTCCGGACCGCTCATCGACGGAGTTTCCGCAACACTCATGAAGAATTGCTTGTTGATCGTCACGGTGTTGCCCTTCATCGACACATGCCCGTTGCTGTATTCTTCGAGCTTTTTGATGTAATTATCGCGACGCGCTTCGCTGTTGGGGTGGTCGGACGGATTGAAGAATTTCTCGATGCCCGAGCGTTTCTTCGCCGAAGCCTCCAATTCGACAAACTTCTGCATTACCGCCGCGCCCGCGCCGAGATTGTAATTCGTATTCTTCATGTAGTCGAACGAGAGATTATCCGCTTCCCATTCCTGCTTCTTGGTCGAATGCGCATTCAGGTGTATGTTGGCAACGCTCGCGACCAAACTCGGTGCAAGTCCGCCGCCTGCCGCCGCCGCTCCGAGTGTCAATACGAACGACCGGTTGATGCTCTTCATCACGCCTTTTTTGACATGAGCTTTTTGCCCGTGCCCCATTTCATGTCCGACGACCGCCGCAATTTCGTCTTCAATCGGCATGTAATTAAAAAGTCCGGTGTTGACCGTCATTACATGTCCGAAACTGCAAAACGCGTTGACCGATTGATCGCCACTGATGAACCATTTGTAGGGCTTGTCTTTGATTGTCGGATCGATCGCCGCCACGCCGTTCGACAAGTTTGTCATAATCCGCGCCATTTTCTGATTGAGCGCATAGTCATCGTTGACGCCGTACTCTTTTTGATATTGCCGGAAAAGTTCCTCGCGCCCTTCTTCGGTATCTTCAAGTTGACTGACTTGTTTTCGGACGGTACTGATTTGCGCCGCCATCGAGCCGAGCGTCAAGAGGGTTCCGATCGTCTCGCTCGTTCCCGCCGCCGCCGTCGGAGCAGGCATCACCGGCATCGACAGCGTCAAGCCGACTGCACCCGCCGCTATCAGTGCCGTTGCCTTTTTCCAAATCCGTTTGAAAAGTCTCTTCATTGATATCACCTCCTTTCGCCGAAATTATACCCCGCCGCGCGGTTGTTTGCAACAAATTCGCGCTTGCCTGTTGCATGGCGTTTCAGGCTGTGGTACAATCAGCAAAACCTTCGAGGAGGCGATAACGGTGGAGATGAGTATCGCGGCAATGTCGGTTGACATGCATCAGATGCAAACGATGCGCGATGTCGGAATTGCGGCAATGAAAATGGCAATGGAAGCGGACACGGACATGATCGAAGAGGCGATCGAACTCGGCAGTCTCGATCCGAATCTCGGACAAAACATCGATATTTCCGTCTGATCGGCAAAAAAAATCGCGCTTTTGCAAAAAAGGCTTGATTTTTCCGCGTGTTTTTGCTACATTTTATCAGCGTTTGCGTATTGATAATTCCCGCGTTTTCGGATGCGGATTGAAAGAAGGAATGAATTATGACAAAGGCAGAATTGGTTGCCAACGTCGCCGAAAAGGCAGGGCTCACCAAGAAAGATACCGATAAAGCGGTGAGCGCGGTTTTCGAGACAATCAAACAGGCACTCATCGAAGGCGATAAAGTGCAGGTACTCGGCTTCGGAACGTTTGAGCTCCGTCAACGTTCGGCTCGCAAGGGACGCAATCCGCAGAGCGGCGAGGAGATCGACATTCCCGCCTCCAAGTTGCCGTCCTTCAAAGCCGGCAAAGCACTCAAAGACGCCGTCAATCCCTGATCGAAACTTCGGAGTCGAGACGCAAATCTCGGCTCTTTTTTTAATGCAATAACGAAAGGCGGCGACGGCGATACTTTTCAATTCGTATGAGTTCATCTTCATCTTCATGCCGATTGTATTGATCGGATATTTCCTGCTCGGGCGCGAAAACCAACTCCGATTGTTGCTGATTGCGAGTCTGATTTTCTACGGTTGGTGGGATATCAGTTTCCTGCCGCTGTTGCTCGGCTCAATCGCCGTCAATTTTCTGATCTCGGAAGCGATCCTCCGATCCGCGCGGAAAAAAGCATTCTTCATTGCCGGACTCGGTTTCAATATCGGCTTGCTCGCTGTCTACAAATACTTAGGCTTTCTGTTCGAGTTAATCCTGCCGCTCGGCATTTCATTCTTCACCATCACGCAATTGCTGTACCTCTACGATTGTTATTCCGGCGTGTCGAAAGAGCACGACTTGATTCATTACGCGCTGTTCGTGTCGTTTTTTCCGCATTTGATGGCGGGCCCGATCCTCTATCATCGACAGATGTTCAAGCAATTCAACAATCCGAAGCTCCGCGCGGCGGATTGGCAGAATTTATCCTCCGGACTCCTGCTGTTTGCAATCGGACTGATCAAGAAAGTCCTCATCGCCGATCAATTGTCGCCTTACGTCGGCGCGGGCTTCTCATCGACAGGTTCTCTCGATTGTCTTACGGCTTGGTTGACGGCTGGCGCATACATGTTGCAAATCTACTTCGACTTCTCCGGATATTCGGATATGGCGGTCGGCTTGTCGCGCATGATGAATTTCGAGATTCCGATCAATTTCAATTCGCCGTACCGCGCGGCTTCGATGATCAATTTCTGGCAACGCTGGCATATTTCATTGACGAACGCCATAACCGCATGCGTCTACATGCCGCTCATGCAATATTTCAAAACTCGGACATTGATGCATACCGTGACGGCGTCGTTCATTGCATTTTTCATCGTCGGAATTTGGCATGGCGCGGGCTTGACGTTCGTCGTATTCGCGCTGTTGAATTCAATCGGCGTCGTCGTCAATTACATCTGGCGGCATTTCAATCACTCTGTGCCGAAAATCCCCGCGCATTGCCTGACGTTGTTTTACGTCTTGATCACGTCGATTTTTTTCCGCGCGGAATCGGTCGATGATGCCGTCAATTTGATCTTTGCAATGTTCGGCGCAAACGGCATTGTGTTTCCTCAAAAAATCGCAACGCTCGCGTCAATGTTCGGTCTCGATTTGACTGTCGGCAACGTACCCGGCTCATTGCCGAAACTCGTATTCATCACTGCAATTTTAATCGTCGCCTTCTGTCCGAATTCCAATCTGTTGGCAAAAAAAATGACGCCGTCGCCGGTTTGGATCGCGGCTGCGGCAATCGGTTTATTCGTCGCGGTACTGCATTTATCTCAAGTCACGGAGTTTCTTTACTTCCAATTTTAGGTCTTGCCGGCATCTCAAGCAGTTTCGCCTTCTTCGCCGCGCGCGGCAATTGAAATTCTTTTGCGTCACGGTCGCCGGAGTAATCGTAAATCACATACAATTGCATTTGGTTCATCGAAGCAAAACGCTCCGATTGCCCGTTTTCGGCAATCAATGCCGCGAGTTTTTCGCAATCGACCGTGACGTCAACAATCTGTTGCCCCGCAGCATCATTGCGGCAATGTCGACATCAAGCGTGCCTTTGTCGAAAGAACTGTTGTCGATCGGATTGTTGAGACCGCGAATATTGATCTCACCATGCGCATACGGACTGTGAAAGAGCAATTCTCAATGAGCTTTTCAATGGTTGTCAATCCCTTCTTCGCAATGCCTTCGGCTTGTCGAATATTTCTGCCAACATCATTGCATTTAACGCATCCTCCGCATTCAACGCCGCATTTTCCGACGGCTTTTCGTTGCGCCGCTCATTACGAATCGCTTCAATTTTTGACAGGCGTTTTTGCTGTTCGTATTTCTGCCGATATGCCTCCGTCACGTTGTTTGTCACTCCGCTCGGAACAACTTTGTCGGGCGGCTTGACGACGACTTCTTCCTGCACCGAAATGTTCGGATCGTTTGCGAGCGGCGGGATGTCGAAATCATCATCAATCGGCGGCGGCAGCGGCTGATTTTTTTTCTTCGTCGCCCCGTCGATGAACGTGAACACGATCATCACAATGAAGAACACCGAAAACGAATCGCCGATTACGTCAAACAGCCGATCGATCGTATTCAAGAGCGATTGAAGTTCAAGCATTTTGCGTCGACGCTTTCTTCACGCCCGTCCGACTGATCGCCTTGCGCATTTCCGTATCCGATTGCACATTCATCATGTTGTAATAATCCATGACGCCGAGTTTGCCTTCTTTGAGAGCCGCCGCCATTGCGTGAGGAACTTCGGCTTGCGCCTCGACGACTTTCGCTTCCATTTCTTGAGTGTAAGCCTTCATCTCCTGCTCTTGCGCGACCGCCATTGCTCGCCGTTCTTCAGCCTTTGCTTGCGCAATGCGCTTATCGGCTTCGGCTTGATCCGTCTGCAATTGCGCGCCGATATTCCGACCGACATCCACGTCCGCAATATCGATCGAGAGAATTTCAAACGCCGTGCCGGCATCGAGTCCCTTGCCGAGCACCGTCCGCGAGATCACGTCCGGATTTTCGAGCACGTCCGTATGTTTTTCCGAACTGCCGACGGTTGTAACAATGCCTTCGCCGACGCGCGCAATGATGGTTTGTTCACCCGCGCCGCCGACCAGTCGATCGATGTTCGCGCGCACCGTCACCCGCGCTTTGATAATCAGCTCGATGCCGTTTTTTGCAACCGCCGAGACGAGCGGAGTCTCAATCACTTTCGGATTGACGCTCATCTGAACGGCTTCCAAAACGTCGCGCCCGGCGAGATCGATTGCCGCCGATCTCTCGAACGGCAAATTGATCTCCGCTCTCTGCGAAGCAATCAGCGCGTCGACGACTTTATCGACATTGCCGCCCGCCAGATAATGCGCTTCCAATTGATTGACATTGACGTTGAGCCCCGCCTTGTTTGCTTTGATCAACGGCATGACGATTTTTGACGGCGGAACACGGCGCATTCGCATTCCAATCAGAGTAAAAATGCCGACGTGAACATCTGCCGCCAACGCCGAAATCCACAGTCCGATCGGTACGAAATGCAGAAACACACTCGCCATTACGACGATGAAAACCATCGTAAAAATTATGTCCATTCCCAAAATATCAACCCCCAAAAAAAACAATGCGTAATGCATAATGCGTAATGCACAATGAAAATCGGTACCGTGTCAATTTCAATTATGAATTACGAATTACGAATTACGCATTGCCTTTCAAATTCGTCTTACGACGACGCGCGAGCCTTCGACGCCGATGACTTTGACGATGTTGCCTTTATCGACGAAACCGCCTTCGGTGACGACGTCAATCGGCTCGCCTTCGACCGTAATTGTTCCTGCCGGGCGAAGATCGGTCGCGCAAACTCCGATTGCACCGATCAGTTCGTTTTTGTCGGCGGTACTCGTGTAGCCGTCTCGATTGCGTTGCTTCTCGTCGAGAATCAGCCCGTCCATCACGTTATCGGATTTCCCCGCCGTGTAATTCTCGAAACACGCGAATGCGATCACCCCAATCATCACCACCGCAATCAACGTGTAGCAGGAGAAGGAGAAAACCATCGCGCTTAAACTCGGCAGAATACTTACTTCAGACATTTTCGTCACCCCGTTTCTTAATTACGAATTACGAATTATGCATTACGCATTAAACATTGCTTTACTCGTCCCAAGCATGAGCGATCGCGTCGGCGTATTGATCGATGTTCTCGAGCCGCTTGCGAACTTCAGCCGTAATTTCGTCGCGCCGAGCCAGCAATTCGCGATACCAATCGATCCGCTCTTCGTAGTGCTGACTCAACAGCCGATTATACTTGACATAATCATACGCCTTCTTCGCCATGTCGCGCCGCTTATCGCCGTCAGCAATCAACAGCCGAAGTTTTGACGCGAATTCTGTCATGTCATGATAAATGAAACCAGTTTCGCCGTCAACCACGGATTTTGCATAAACCACGGGCGAGGCAAGGATTACGGCACCGTTGCCGGCGCATTCGATGAATTTCAGATCGGACTTCGAGCGATTGAAAATCACGTCGCGGAGCGGCAACAGCGAAATATCCGTCCGACGAAGAATCTGCTCGTAAATCTCAAACGGAACGATCTGCCCTTCGTAATAATTGTCGTCTCCGAGGAAATTTTTATTCGGACATTGAATTTGATTGAATATCGCGCGCTTTGCAATGACATTGACCGTGACGCGATCTCCGAATTCGGCGAGAACTTCATTCAATGCCGGTGCAATCTCATCAAAGTCTTTGTCGCGATTGAGAGCCGCAAACAAAATCGACACCGGCTTATCCTGCTTTGCT
>CALGGX010000471.1 GCA_937916025.1 uncultured Selenomonadales bacterium | reverse complement strand
GAGCCGAGCCGTCGACCGCTGAAGCAAGAGTACGTTCCCGTGTGGCATGCCACGCCCGTCTGATGCACTTTTATCAACAGCGTATCGCCGTCGCAATCGTAATTGATCGACTTCACGCGCTGCACGTTGCCGCTCGTCTCGCCCTTCTGCCAGAGTTTTTGACGGCTCCGACTGTAAAACCAAGTAAAACCGGTTTCGAGCGTCTTTTGCAATGACTCCGCATTCATGTACGCGAGCATCAACACCTGTCCGTTTTCTTCCTGAATGACTGCCGGAACCAGCCCTTTTTCGTCAAACTTTATCATCGAAATATCCATTTTGATCATCTCCGATATGAAATTATACCTGACTTTTGCTCAATCGTCAAACTCGAGCTCGTCTGCCGCTTCGGCGAGTTCTGCCGCTTCCGCTCGATCGCAATTCTCGATCAGTAATCGGAAGAATCGCTCGCGATGCACCACCGTCATGCCTATGAATTGCGCAACGTAGTCGACAAACAAGCCCTCGCTGTCATATAACCGCCAGAATTCGGCGATACTGTTTTCGAGATCGATCCCGTATTCGATCCGATGCAGGAGTTTCGACAGTTCCGCGCGGACTTCGACTGTGTACATCGATTTCAACAATGCCAATTCAGGCATGGAACGCGCCGCGCGCACCAGCCAGAATTCGGTTTGAAGATCGTCATTGATGTTCTCGAAGCCGCACTCGACGAGCCGCGAGACGAGATCGTCTTTCGATTGTCGGACGACGGGCATCATTCGCACTTCTTTGTAGAACGACGCGTAACAGAGACGCTCGAATTCGGCTTTTGCATACAGCCGCGAGACGATCCCGCCGAAATGCCCTTCCATCAACCGCGCAAGCACCGACCAATGTCGGATATTGCGGAAACTCGTCAACCACACGCCGGTCTGTTTGAGATACGCGGCGAAGCCTGCGGCAATGTCTTGCGGATTGATCACGACTTCGAGCGTCAAATCGCCGATGATTGCATCAAAAAATTCTTCGTCGAAAGGCAGTCTCTCCGCGCGATAATCGAGCAGACGAAATTCAATGCCGAAGTCGGAGAATCGATCGGGCGCATCTTCGTCGTCGGTGACGGCATAAATCGCCGCGCGCGGAAATTTCTGCCGAAGCTCGGAAATATACTCGACGCTCTCGATAACCAAAATGCGCTCGAAAAGATCGTCCGGCTGAAGAAAATCGAGCAGAACACGCGGTATTTCATTCAAAGCGAATTGCCTCCATACGAAAAAATTGCATCGCGCGCCACTTCCCGATCGTCGAAGTGGATCGTCCGTTCCTTCAGGATTTGATAATCTTCATGCCCCTTGCCGAGGATCATTATCACGTCACCTGCCTGCGCAATCATCACCGCGCGGAAGATCGCCGAACGCCGATCGACAATGCATTCGTATGTCTTATTGCCGATTGCTTCTTTGATGCCCACTTCGATCTCGTCAATGATCGATTGCGGATTTTCCGAGCGCGGATTATCCGAAGTCGCAATCACCACATCAGACAATTGAGCCGCCAGCCGCCCCATGATCGGGCGTTTTGTTCGATCGCGATCGCCGCCGCATCCGAACACCGTGATCACTCGCTTCTTCGTGATCTGCCGCGCCGTATTCAAGACATTCTCCACTCCGTCCGGCGTATGCGCGTAATCGACTATCACCGTGAACGGCACATCCGCATAAATGCGCTCGAAACGCCCGGGCACGCTTTTGAAATGCTCGAGCGTGTGATGAATGACCGACGGCTCGATCTTTTCCGCCAAACACGCGCCCACCGCCGCCAGCACGTTATACACATTAAACTGCCCCGTCACATGCAAATTCATGTTCATCGAGCCGAACTCGCCGCGTATTTTGAATTTCATGCCTTCGCGATGCACGTCGACATCCGCCGCATGAAGATCGGCATTTCGCCGGATGCCGTACGTGAGTTTTCCGCAATCGGCATGCTCGAGCATGAATTCCGCCGCATCATCGTCGAGATTGATCACCGCCGTCTTGCCGGTCTTATCGCCGGGACGCGACACGAGCTCGAACAACTTCGCCTTCGCCGCGCGATATGCCTCCGGCGAGCCGTGGTAGTCGAGATGATCTTGCGTGAGATTTGTAAAAATCGCCGTGTCGAATTCTATTCCGGCGATGCGATTTTGATCCAACGCGTGGCTCGACACTTCCATGACGACGATATCGACGCGCCGATTGAGCATCGACACGAAAATGTGTTGCAGATCGATGACATTCGGCGTCGTATTTTTGATCGGAAATATTTCTTCGCCGATCATGCATTGGATCGTGCCGATCAAGCCGACATTGAATCCGGCGTTGATCAATACCGAGCGGATCATGTACGTCGTTGTCGTCTTGCCGTTCGTGCCGGTAATTCCGATCACGCGCATTTTTTTTGCCGGATAATCGTAGAAGTAGGGCACGAGCACCGACAGCGCGCTCTGCATGTCAGGCACAATCAAAATCGAAACGCCGTCGGGAACGGCAACGTCCGTGCGCGTCGTCATGATCGCGACCGCTCCTCGATCGGCGGCTTGATTGATGAACGAATGCCCGTCGACGTGTGCGCCTTCGAAGCAGACGAAGAGGCTGTTGGGAGCGATTTTGCGAGAGTCGTGTTCTATTGAAGTGATCCGCGCGGCAGTGTTGCCGACGATTTTCGAGTCGGGGATTAACAATGCGAGTTCTTCCAATGTCTTCATGCTTCAGCCTCCGAGTTTTTGATTGATTATATCATGCGCAGCGCGTTGACGCTCGGAAAAATTTTTTGTAAGATCGGCGGCGGAGGCGAAGGCATTATGGAAAAACTCGAGCGCGGTTCTCGAGAATATTTTTTGGCAATCGCGTCGCTGTTTTGCGGAAGTCTTGCGGCATTCGGCGCGGAGTATTGCGTTCAGCCGATCATCCCGAGCTTCACCCGGCAATTCGGTGTCGAACCGGCGATTGCGTCGTTGACAGTCTCATTCGGCTTGGCGGGCATGGCGTTCTCGATGTTTTTGATTGCGATCTTCGCAAAGCGACTGCCGCGCAAGACGATCATGTCGGGCGGTCTGATCATTGCCGCACTGATTGCCGTCGGCATTTCGTTCAGCTCGAGCTTTGAATTGATCCTCGGCTTGCGATTCATTCAAGGCATGTTGCTCGCGGGGTTTCCGGCAATGGCGATCGCTTACATCAATGAAGAGTTTGATCCGGCGATTATCGGAAGTGTCACGGGCATTTACATTGCAGGAAACCCCGCGAGCAACATG
>CALGGX010000470.1 GCA_937916025.1 uncultured Selenomonadales bacterium | reverse complement strand
GTCGGATTTTGTTTGATTGTCGATTTATCTCTTGTACGCCGTGACTTGCGTGTAATGCTTTTTGAAGAATTCTTCGGCGACTTGCGGGAAGAGCGCGTAGCTCAACACGTCTTCGTCGGTCGGATTGAGGAAGCCCTTGTTGTTGAGCTCCTCTTTGAATTCCGCAAACGTCTCTGCTTTTGCGTCTTCGATCGAGCAGTCTTCGATGATCTGATCTTCAGGAATTTGCAGAGTGTTGGTGATGAAGCCGCGATCGACCGGAACCGGCGTGCGTCCGAATTTTCCGCGCGCGAGATCTTTGAACTCGTTCGGAACCATCTTGTATCGTTCGCCCGTCATTACGTTGAACGTCGCCATCGTGCCGACAATTTGAGAAGACGGAGTGACCAGCGGCGGATATCCGGCATCTTTGCGAACGCGCGGCATCTCGTCGAGCAAATCCTGATACTTGTCTTCCATGCCCGCCTCTTTCAATTGATTGGCGAGATTGCTGAGCATTCCTCCCGGAATTTGGAAGTCGAGCACGTTCGGATTGATGTCGAAATAGCCTTTCAAACCGAATTCTTTGATCAATTCAGCCTTGACGCCGAGGAAATGTTTTGCAATCGGAGTCAACGCTTGACGATCGATCGGCTTATCGCCGTCGCGCGTGACCACTTCCGCCGGCATTTCGATCTCTTCATGCTTGCTGCCCTCGAACATCGCAATGATTGTTTCGGTGCAGGGCTGGCTGGTATCGCTCGAGAACGGCGAGAGCGCGCAATCGATAATATCGACGCCCGCCTCGATCGCCTTGATGTAAGTTGCATGTCCGAAGCCGGAGGTGCAATGTGTGTGGAGCTCGACGGGGAATTCTTTGCCGAGTCCGGCTTTGAGCTTCGTCACGAGATCGTAAGCGACATACGGCGCGAGCAAGCCCGACATGTCTTTGATGCAAACGGAATGGCAACCCATTTCTTTGAGTTCTTTGGCGAGCTCGACGAATTTATCGTTGTCATGAACGGGGCTGATGGTGTAGACGAGGCAACCCTGAACTTCCGGCTTTTCCGGGCAGGCAAGCGCGGCTTTGATTGCAACCTGCAGATTGCGAACGTCGTTGAGCGCATCGAAAATGCGGAAGACGCCGATACCATGTTGAGACGCTTTCTGCACAAACTTCTCGACAACGTCATTGGAATAGTGATTGTAGCCGAGCAGGTTCTGACCGCGAAGGAGCATTTGGATCGGAGTTTTCAAACGTGCCTTGAGTTTGTCGAGTCTCTCCCACGGATCTTCGTCGAGGAAACGAAGACACGTGTCGAAAGTTGCACCGCCCCATGCTTCGAGGGCTTTGTAGCCGACCGCGTCGAGGGCTTCGAGCATCGGCTCCATCTGACGGTAGCGCATGCGAGTCGCGCACAGCGATTGATGTCCGTCGCGCAACACCGTCTCCATGATCTTTACTTTGTGTTTTGCCATCGATAATCCACTCTCCTTTGGAATGATCAAAACTCATTGCTGATTGAATTATAAAAACAAAAACGGCGGTTGTCAACGCTCGATTGATATTTTGATCGAAAAATATAAACAACATTTATCGACGCGCGCTAACGTCTCCGAGCGACGTTTTTGACGAAATACCACACCGCCGCACAACCAATCACGACCGTCAAGAGCGGAAGCGCGACGAAAAACGTAAACGCGAGTGCCATCAGAATGACGAGCGCGACGAGAATTCGCGTGACGATGTGCGTTCCGAACAATTGAGCCCAGATGTTTGATTGATTGACATGAATATGAGATTCGCGTCCGAAACCGGCTCGACTCCGCGCGGAGCCGTCATAATTTCCTTCGTGATTGAACGGAGACTCGATCGTGATTCCGGTGTAGTTGTTTCGCTCGAGCGCGGACATTTCTCGAACGGAGCCGTCGCGGGCATTGCTGTATCCGCAGAAATTGCAACGCGAAGCACTGCCGAGTTCTTTGCCGCATCTTTGACATCGCATCATTCTCGACGCCCTTTCATTTTTTATTCTCGGTGCTACATTCGACAAAAAAAGGAAAAACCTTTTCGCCGTTGAATAATCTTTCGACACAAAAACGTTGGAGAGGAAATTGTCCGGTGACAGGTTTTTTGAAACGAGTAAGGCAATTTTTCCGAGCAATCGGCTCGCATTTGACTGTGGAGGACGGACGATACATATCGATGCATCTGAATGCCGCCGAGCAGAAATTGTTTTTCGCAATGGACGAGCTCGATCAGTGTCATTCACTCCGAACAGCTTATGCGATCGAACGGTTTGCAATTCAAGACAAGCAGGACATCGATCGGGAATTTCTGATACGATGCGCGCTGTTGCATGACGTGGGGCGCATCAAGGGCGACATGAGTTTGTTCGGCAAAGTCTTCGCAGTGCTGGTGACGGAATTTTTTCCGTCGATGGCGGATGATCTCGAGCTTAAAGGCAACCGCTTGATTCATGTTTACAGGCATCATGCCGAGATCGGCGCGCAAAAATTGCAGGGGATCGGGCTTTTCAAAGAGGCGAAGATCGTGGCGAAACATCATTCGCCGCCGTCGCCGAACGATCCGAAAGAGCTGAAATTGCTTCGCCTCGCCGACGACAAATCATAATTCATTGGAGTGAAAACATTGCAGGAAATTACAATCGCGCTTCCGAAAGGCAAATTGTTTGCGCCTTCGGCGGAACTTCTTTCAAAAATCGGTTGGACGGCGGACGGCTTAAGCGAGAAGTCACGCAAACTCGTCATCTCGAATGATGAGCTCAACCTTAAATTCATCATCACGAAGACGGCGGATGTTCCGACGTATGTCGAATACGGCGCGGCGGATATCGGCATCATCGGCAAAGACGTGATCGCCGAGTCCGGCAAGGACGTGTATGAAGTGCTCGACCTCGGCTTCGGACGTTGTCATTTGATGATGGCGGTTCCGAAATCTCGTCGTCGGGAAAATCTCGCCGATTACGCGCATACTCGAGTCGTGACGAAGTTTCCGCACATTGCCGAAGACTTTTTTGCGAGTCGCGGAATGCAGATGGAATATATCAAGCTCAACGGCTCGATCGAACTCGGACCGTTGATCGGCTTATCCGACAGCATTGTTGATATTGTCGAAACCGGCACCACGCTCCGCGAGAACGATCTCGAAGAAATTGTTTCGATCATGGATTCGACCGCGCGACTGATCGTCAACAGAGTGTCTTTCAAGCTGAAATTCGATCGGATCAACGAGATGCTCAATCAATTGCGGGAGGTGCAGGCGAATGCGGCTGATTAATTCTTCCGAAGTCGGCTTTGATCGCATTGCCGAGCTCTTGATGAAAAAAGCCTTTGACGAGATCGAGTTGTCCGACAAAATCCGCGCGGCGAATTGTCTGATCTTCGGGCGCGATCTTTCTGCAGTCGAGATCGTTCGGCTGATCGTCAATGCCGTTCGCGAGCGCGGAGATGATGCCGTAATCGAGTTCACGAAAAAAATTGACGGCGTCGAGCTTACCGCCGAAAAATTTGCCGTCAACGAAGACGAATTTCAAATCGCCGAACGCTCGATTGACGACGCGATCAAAAAATCGTTGCGCCGCGCGGCGGATAACATTCGGCGTTTTCATGAAGAACAGCTTCCGAGATCATGGATCACATATCGCGAGCACGGCTCGATCCTCGGGCAGGCGGTCGTTTCGATCAATCGCGCGGGTATTTACGTCCCGGGCGGTACGGCGGCGTATCCTTCGAGCGTGCTGATGAATGCGATTCCCGCTCGAGTTGCCGGTGTCGGGGAAATTGTGATGTGTGTTCCGACGAAGGGCGGCGAAGTCAATCCGGCAGTGCTTTATGCCGCGCGGCTCGCCGGAGTCGATCGCATTTTCAAAATCGGCGGCGCGCAAGCGATTGCGGCGATGGCGTTCGGAACCGAGACAATTCCGCGCGTCGACAAGATCACCGGTCCCGGCAACATTTTCGTGACGCTTGCGAAAAAGGAAGTGTTCGGGCATTGCGATATCGACATGCTCGCCGGTCCGAGTGAGATTTTAGTGCTGGCGGATGAAACGGCTAACCCGCGATATGTGGCAGCAGATCTGCTGTCCCAGGCAGAGCACGACGAGATGGCATCTGCCATCCTTGTGACCACATCAAGTGAACTGGCAGAGCAGGTATCCGCTGAAATTGACCGCTTTGTGGCAGTGCTTTCACGGAAAGAGATCA
>CALGGX010000469.1 GCA_937916025.1 uncultured Selenomonadales bacterium | reverse complement strand
TTATACTTCTCGACATCTTTGTAGAAACGCTCCATGCCTGCAGGCGAGGGGCTGAACGCCGTGCCGCTCGCAAAACCGAGTTTGCCCGCGTCGATCAGATCGAGCATGGCGTCTTGAATGACTTCGGTGTAGACGACCAAATCCGACATGTCGGACTCGACGAAGCCCGCGAGCACCGCGTTCGCGACATTGCCGACGCCCGATTGCAACGGCAGGAGCCCCTTCGGCATGCGCCCGGCTTTGATCTCGTCTTTCAAGAAGTCGAGAGTAAATGCCGCCATCTTCTTCGAGTTCTCATCGACCGGCGTAAGATCGCGCGTGTGATCTTTGATATCGCACGGCACGATGAATTTGATCTTTTCCGGAGTGCAGGGGATGTAAGTCGTTCCGATTCTGTCGTCGGCTTTGACAATCGGGATCGGAAGACGATTCGGCGGATCGAGCGGAACGTAAACGTCATGCATGCCCTCGAGCGCGAGCGGTTGAGTCGTGTTGACTTCGACGACGACGATATCCGCCGATTGCACGTACGAGGCTGTGTTGCCGAGCGAAGTCGTCGGGATCAAATTGCCTTCTTCGGTGATCGCACAAGCCTCGACGAGCGCGACGTCGATCTTTTTCTTCATGAAGCCGGTGCGCGTCAATTGCGCGGACTCGGAAAGATGCAGATCGAGATAATCGACATGCCCGTCGTTGATGTCTTTGCGAAGCGCGGCATCGGTTTGATAAGGCAGACGCTGTTTGATGCCATGCACGAGCGCGAGTGCATCATCAAGCTCCGGACCGGTCGATGCGCCCGTCCAAATATTGACGGTGAACGGTTCTTTTTTCATGCGTTCGGCGAGTGCGAGCGGCACTGCTTTCGGATATGCCGACGCGGTGAAGCCCGAGCATGCGATCGTCCAACCGGGCTGAATCCACGCGGCGACTTCCTCTGCCGAGACGATTTTCGATTGCAGCTCTTTATTCCGCACTCGATCGCGAATATCAATCATAAAAACTCCCCCTTTGATTTTCATATCTGAATGCTCGACGATAATTTTGAATTATTATCATACCCATGATAAATTATTTTTGTGCCTGTAGAATATCACGCAAAGCCGCTGCCGTCAATAACTTTTTCGCTCGCGCATCAAACACGTTGACAGTCAAAAGCCGCTGATATAAAATGCAATGCGTAATGCGGAATGCGGAATGCGTAATTAGGAATTAGGAATTAGAAATTAGAAATTTGGATTTAGAAATTTGGATTTAGAATTACGAATTACGAATTAAGAATTAAGAATTACGAATTAAGAATTGCCGTATTGAGGTGGTTGAATGACGGAATATATTTTGGCTTTTGTCTTGGCAGCGGGCGCGGCACTTTTGTTGACGCCGCCGGTAATGGTGCTCGCCGCAAAAACCGGCGCACTCGATCAACCCGATGCCCGCAAAGTCCACAAAAAGCCCATTCCGCGCATCGGCGGCATCGGAATTTACGCGGCGTTCATGTTGTCGATGCTGATCGTCATGATCTTCGCCGATCTGTCGGGCGAATTGTTTCGCGGCGTCGTCGGGTTGATGCTCTCCGGCACTTTGATCATGCTCCTCGGCGTTTATGACGACTACAAAAACATGCCGGCAAAACTCAAACTGCTCGGGCAAATCGTCGCCGCCGCCGTGCTCGTGCTCGGTTTCGATGTGCGCATCGATTTCGTCACCGATCCTTTCGGCGATTACATTTACCTCGAGTGGTTCGCCATTCCCGCGACGATCTTTTGGCTGGTCGGACTTTCAAACACGATCAATCTGATCGACGGGCTCGACGGGCTGGCCGCCGGCGTTTCGACAATCGCCGCGCTTACAATCATGTTCGTCGCCCTCGACCGAAACGTCATGATCATCGCCTGCATGACTGCCGCGCTCGCGGGAGCCGCCGCCGGTTTTTTGTTTTACAACTTCAATCCGGCGAGCATTTTTATGGGAGATTCCGGCGCGCTGTTCCTCGGCTTCATGCTCGCGGGCATTTCCGTGATCGGAGCAGTCAAATGCGCGGCAACCATCGCGCTCGTCGTTCCGATCCTCGCGCTCGGACTTCCGATCCTCGATACGGCTTTTGCGATCGTTCGGAGATATCGCGGCGGCGTTCCGATCTTCCGCCCCGATAAAGGTCATCTTCATCATCGACTGCTCGGGCTCGGTTTTACGCAAAAGCAGGCGGTGTTGATGATGTATGTCATCAGCGCGTTGCTCGGCTTGAGCGCGGTTGCTTTGACCGAAGTCAGCAGTCAAATTGCGATTTTCATTCTGCTGATCGTCGTCGTTTCGATCATCTACGGCGCGAAAAAACTCGGCATCCTCTCGATGAGGAACGCCTGATTGCGAGGAGTTGATGAAATGTTGAAAGTAATGACGGTGTTCGGCACCCGCCCGGAAGCAATCAAAATGGCACCGGTCATAATCGAACTCAATCGCCGCGCGGATTTTCAGACAATCGTCGCGGTGACGGCTCAACATCGCGAAATGCTCGATCAAGTATTGCGGCTGTTTGACATCAAGCCGGATTTTGATCTCGACATAATGGCACCGGAACAGACACTTTTCGACATTACGGCGAAGGCATTGCGCGGACTCGAAAAAGTTCTTTCGGAAGTCAAACCGGATATGGTACTCGTCCACGGCGATACGACTACGACATTCGTCGGAGCCCTCGCCGCTTTTTATAACCAAATTCCTGTCGGACATGTCGAAGCCGGATTGAGGACGCGAAATAAATACTCGCCGTTTCCGGAAGAAATGAACCGTCGTTTGACGGGCTCGCTTGCCGATCTGAATTTCGCGCCGACTGCTGCATCTCGAGACAATCTGCTTCGCGAGGGCGTCGAGCACTCGAAAATCTTCGTCACCGGCAATACCGTCATCGACGCACTTCATCAAACCGTACGGCGGGATTTTTCATTCGACGATCAACTCCTCGAACAGATCGATTACGCGCGCAAAAAAATAATTCTCGTGACGACGCATCGTCGAGAGAATCTCGGAGAACCCATGCGCCACGTCTACGAGGCTTTGAAATTGTTGACGGAAGAATTCCCTGATGTCGAGATCATATTCCCCGTGCACAAAAATCCGAAGGTGCGCGAGATCGTTGACGACGTGCTCGGAGACTTGCCGCAAGTTCATTTGATCGATCCGCTCGACTATGAGCCGTTTGCAAATTTAATGAGCCGCGCGTCGATCATATTGACAGACTCGGGCGGCGTGCAGGAAGAAGCTCCCGCGCTCGGCAAACCGGTTTTGGTCTTGCGCGACACGACCGAGCGTCCGGAAGCGGTCGAGGCAGGCACGGTGAAGTTGATCGGCACCGATCGGCAACGCGTTTTTGACGAGGCTCGCCGACTTCTGCTCGATCGGGAGGAATATCGGCGCATGTCGACGGCGATCAATCCTTACGGCGACGGACGAGCCGCACGAAGGATCATCAACGCGTTGCTCCGACATTACGGTTTGACGGACGAGCCGTTTGACGAATTCGCCGCGCGGGTTTGATATACGCCGGTAATAAAAAATGCCGAACGGCATTTTTTTAATGTGTTTAATTCGATGATCAGTTTTTCAGCTTGAGAGTGCGGAGATATTTCTTATGCTCGTAAGGCACGCGCTGACTGCCGATTGCTTTTTGAATCGTCAAGTTATGCACCGACGGCTCGATCATTTCATTTTCCAAAAGCGGCACCGTCTGATCGTAGCGTTTGATCAACGCCGTCGCGAAATACCACGCCGCCATCATCTTGACGTAATACTCATTCGACGACACATCTATCAGCCATTGAAAATGCTCCTCGTCGAAAAACTCGTCGAGATAATGTTTCATCAGCATTTCAATTGCAAACCGCACCGTGTAAGGATGTTCCGCGCGGAGCCACTCGGCAATTTTTTCTTCCAAACCTTTCGGATGCAACGCGAAGACGTACGGATTGATCGTATCGCAAACCGCCCAATTGTCGACATACGGCAGGAATTGTTCGACGTGCCCGATGATTTTTGAAAACAGATCGAGATTGCCCATCTCCGACAGCAGGTAGGCGTGGATCATGTTCTCTTCGTGATACCGGTGCGGCAACGCATTTTTGAATATCTTCCAAGCCTCGGTCGTCTCGGCGGTTTGACTGATTTGCCGCGCGAGCTCTTTCAGCTCCGGCGCGCGCACTCCGATCACCTTTTCCTCGTCGATGCCCGGCAACAAATTCATCACGTATTTTTTATACTCCGCGTCGCTCTTTTCGAGCAGTTTCTGCCGAATTTCGGCAAGGTATTCGTTTTCTTCCAATGACTTAAGCCTCCCCGATTATTTTTTCCAAGCGCGGAATCACTTCCGAGTAATCGCATTTCTCTCGGACGTAATACGCGGCGTTTTCGCCGAGATTGTTTCGCATTTCAACATCGTCAAACAGCGAAAGGATCACTCGCGCGAATGTCTCGAAGTCTTCGGGCGGCACTCGAAATCCGGTGACGCCGTCAAAAATCAAATCACTGCAACCGCCGATATCGCTCACGACCGAAACCAGTCCCGAGCTCATTGCTTCGATCAGAGACGTCGGCAAGCCTTCATGCCGCGATGGAAAGACGTAAACATCCGCCATTTGATAGAAAGATTGCGGCAGATCGACTTCGCCGACAACGATGATCGAATCGTCGAGTTCCTTCGACAGCCGATTGAGTTCGGCGAGAATTTCGGTTTTGCCGCCGCCGACCACGAACAGCCGCGCGGACGGTTTTTTTCGATGAATGATGCGCCACATTTTCATGACGGTTTCAATGCCTTTGTTGATGACGACGCGCGCGCAAAACAGCAAGACCGGCGTCGACGGCGTCAAGCCGCGTTCGAGTTTCAATTGCGCCCGCCGCGTTTCATCCGACTTCGGATATTTATTCGTGTCGATGCCGTGCGCGAGGACTGTAATTTTTGACGGTTCGATGCCGCCGCGATTGACAAAACCCTCAGCGATCTCGCGCGTCGTGGCGACGTACCGATCGCATTTCGCAAAAATCTTGTTGCGCCAACTCGCGTTGCGATCGAAAATCTCCGCCTTGCCGGTCAGCGCGAGCGTCACGGGTTTTTTGATCAGCCGAGCGAACAGGATCGCCCATATCGCGAATGAAGGAATGCCGATCACATAAAACGCGTCGATATCTCGATGCGTCGTCAACAGTCGAATGATGATCTCCAACCATCGAAACGGCGCGTGCAATCGGACGAGATCGATGCCGCCGAGATCCTCCCGCGCGGCGGTGAAGTGATATCGCTTTTTTGCCATGATCGTCACTCGATTGCCGAGCGCGATCAATTGATGCGCGTGATTTTCGGCGTGAAACTCCGCGCCGCTCTTTGTCGGCAGACCGTCTTTCGAGAACTTCTTGCCGACGGCGAAGTCTTTGACGAGCAAACAGATGTTCAAAGATTTTTACCTCCGACGGTTCACGACTCGAGCAGTTTCCGGGCAATATCGCCGGTGATGATATCGCCGTGATCCAATTGAATTTCGCGGACGAATCTCTTCCAATATTTTTTTGCGCGACGAGCCATCAGAAAATCGGAGTAATAAAGCAACGGCACACGCGCGGAGGTTCCGATGTTGTCGATAATTTT
>CALGGX010000468.1 GCA_937916025.1 uncultured Selenomonadales bacterium | reverse complement strand
TCACTATTTTAGTGAAGAAACGGTCCTTGATCAGTGGGACGGATATGTGGCTCAGCAGGGGGCGATGCTCTATACCTACGACAATTCCAGTATCCCGCAATGGTTCGTTTCCTTAAAGCCCGAATATGCTGCCTCCGTTGCACACAACAAGCTACGGATAAACGTTACCATGGACGGCAGTATCACAAGTGGGCCACAGAACTTTGGCGGGGAGATTGTCCCCATTCTTGATAAATGTACAGCCGCCAACATCAAAATAACATATAGTCCATCCAAAAACATCAACCTGACCAACTCTTTTTCTCCTTCGTACCTTTATTCTTCCCGCGAGGGAGACCTTGTTTCGGAAAGGATCCGTTTGGGGGAGAATTTTAGCCTTACATGGTATATCACCCGGAAGTTGAGATTTGGAACGCAATACCGGTTCACAGCTTATAAATACCTGTCTGGCATCGGAAGCGACCATTGCAGCCACTATCTCAATTCCGGACTGGAGTTGGTGCTGCTCAAAGACAGGTCGCTAATCATTGGAATACAAGGAAGCGATCTTCTGAACTCATTCAGCCTCTATAAAACCTCCGTTACCTCAGAAAAAGTGAGACAAACCTGGACCCCGACATACGGCCCCAACCTATTGCTGAAATTAGTATATCAATTTAGAAAACCATCAAACTAAAATTTTTTATGAAGAAATACAATACGGCAATCGTCGGCGCAACCGGAGCGGTCGGTCAGGAATTTTTGAAACTCATCGAGGAGCGCAATTTTCCCTTCGGCGAATTGAAATTGCTCGCGTCAAGTCGTTCCGCCGGCAAGAAGATCAATTTCATGGGGCACGAGTACACCGTCGAAGAGACGACGAATGATTCTTTCGAGGGCATCGATTTTGCGTTGTTTGCGGGAGGAGCCGCGAGCAAACTGTTTGCACCCGCCGCCGTGAAAGCCGGAGCCGTCGTCATCGACAACTCGAGCAATTTCAGAATGGATCCGGAAGTGCCGCTCGTCGTGCCGGAAGTCAATCCGCAGGCGATCGCCCGGCATAAAGGCATTATTGCCAATCCGAACTGCTCGACGATCATCATGGTCATGGCACTCAAACCGCTCTACGAGCTGTCAAAAATCAAACGCGTCGTCGTTTCGACATATCAGGCGGTGAGCGGCGCGGGGCGCGAGGGCATGCAGGAGCTCGAGACCGAAGTCGATGCGATTGTCAACAACCGCCCCGTCGAGCCGAAAGTGTTGCCGGTTGCTTCGCTCGACAAACATTATCAGATCGCGTTCAATCTTCTGCCGCAAATCGATGTCTTCAAAGACAATCTCTACACGAAGGAAGAGATGAAGATGATCGACGAGACGCGCAAGATCATGGAAGATGATGCGATGCGAATTACGGCAACGACGGTTCGAGTTCCGGTGTATCGCAGTCATGCGGAGTCGGTGAATGTCGAATTTGAGTCGGAAGTCGAGCTCGAGGCGGCGCGCGAAGCCTTGCGAAAATTCCCGGGCGTCGTACTTCGAGACGAACCGAGCGAGATGATTTATCCGCAACCGCTGTTGACTTCCGGCAAAGACGATGTCGAGGTCGGGCGGCTTCGGAAAGATTTTTCGATCGATCACGGACTGAATTTCTGGGTTTGCGGCGATCAGATCAGAAAAGGCGCGGCACTCAACGCACTTCAGATTGCGGAGTATATCATCAACAATCCGTGACGTTTTTCGATCGTCGAATAATGAGGTGATAACATGTCAAATGACGAGACGATGATGTTTAAGTTCGGAGTTGAAGAAAATCGCGCGGAAACGGTCATTCGCAATGCTTGCAACGCAATGACGGAAAAGGGCTACAATCCCGTGCATCAGTTGGTAGGCTACCTGCTGTCGGGCGATCCGGCGTACATCACGAGCCATCTCGATGCGCGTTCGACAATACGAAAGGTCGAGCGCGACGAATTATTGGAAGAATTGGTGCGGACGTATTTGGAGATCAAAAAGTGACGCGCGCAATGTCTCTCGATATCGGCGATAAGACGATCGGTCTGGCAATCAGTGATCCGCTCGGCTTGACGGCGCAACCGCTCGATACAATCCGCCGTTCGATCGTCCGCGACGATCTCCGAAAGCTCGGCGAGTTCATATCGCTCCGAGAAGTGTCGATGTTGGTGATCGGACTTCCGAAACACATGAACGGCACCGAGGGCGAGCGTTGCAAGATCGTGCGCGACTTCGCCGACAAAATCCGCGCGGCATTTCCTGCAATAGAGATTGTGTTTTGGGATGAGCGTCTCTCGACCGTGGCGGCTGAACGCTCGCTTCTCGAAGCCGATTTGAGTCGCGCCAAGCGAAAAAAAGTCATCGACAAGATGGCGGCGGTCTACATTTTGCAGGGATATCTCAATTCGATTGCATTGAAAGGAGAACGCAATGTCGAAGAAAAAGCATGACAAGCCGGTTGAGAAGCCGATTGAAGACGAAGGCGTTATAGTCGAAATGAAAGACGACGAGGGCAATGTTTACCTCTACAGCGAGGAGTTGGTATTGCCGATTGACGGAGATCGCTTCGCGATTTTGATCTCGATTGATGAAGACGAGCAGGCGGAGGATTACGAGCCGGAGGTCATCATCTCAAAAATCGTCGTCGACGAGAACGGCGAGGATTTGTACATCGAGCCGACGGACGAGGAGTTTGATCGAGTGCAGGCGGCGTACGAAAAACTCTTCGATGATGAGGAAGATGTCGGATGAGGCGCAATACGAAGCCGAAGCCTTTTGACAAAGACTCGTTCGGCGAGCCGAAAAACGACAGGGGCAATATAATTCATTTTCGAGACAAAAATCGGCATGTCGACGAAAAACTTCTTCGGCGACAGGAAAAAACCGGCATTGTCGACAAAATTACGGATTGGTTCGGCGGCTTGGAACTTCCGAAATTGGAAATGCCGGACTTCGGCAATCCGTTCAAAGGCTTCGGCGGTTGGTTCGGCGGCATCGCGACGGCGGTTAATACGGCGATCTTCGGCGTTGCGGTATTGATCATTGCGGCAATCGGCGCGTGGACGTTTATCCCGGACGGAAGCAATGTCGACGCGGAGCCGGGTAAGCATGTCAAAATGAAAATTCGCCCGGGCATGGATGCTCGCGAGATCGGACGCGCGCTCGAGCAGGCAAACATCATCGACAGTTCGTTGCGCTTCCGATTGCTGACGAAACTGCATGGCTACGGCGATCAGCTGAAGATCGGCACGTACAATTTCAAGACCGGCATGACTTACACGGCAGTTTTCGATAAACTCCTCGCGGGCGAGCAGGAATATGTCACGTTCACCATTCCCGAGGGCTTCACGGTTAAAGACATAGCTCGGCGGCTCGAGCGCGTAGGGCTTGCCAACGAAGACGAATTTCTGTATGAAGCTGAAACTTTTGCGCCGTACTCTTACGTCGAGAATCGCCGCAATACATTCTTCAGATGCGAGGGCTTCCTGTTTCCGGATACTTACACGGTCGAGAGCGATGTCGAGATCGGCGAGATTTTGAATTTGATGGCAGAGGATTTCGATCAGCGATTGACGCCGTCGATGCGTCGACGCGCGGCGGACGAGGGCTTGTCGATTTACGATCTGGTTACGCTCGCTTCGATTGTCGAAAAAGAAGTCCGTTACGCGGAAGATCGTCCGATCGTGGCGCAAGTGTTTTTCAAACGACTCGAACTCGGAATGCCTTTGCAAACGGACGCGTCGTTGCAATATCTGATGGACGCGCCGAAGGAAGACGTGACGATTGAAGACACGCAAATCAATTCGCCTTACAACACATATCAGAATTACGGCTTGACGCCCGGACCGATTGCAAATCCCGGGCTCGATGCGATTGAAGCCGTGCTGTATCCGGCAAATACGGATTATCTCTACTTCGTCGCCGACCGGAACGGGCATAATCATTATTCACACTCGTACGAGGAGCATCTCGCGCTCGTCAATCAATATCGATGAAAGAAGAGCTGATCAATGGACGTAAACAAACTGCGCGGGCGACAATTTCACTCGCAACAGGAACTTAATCAAGCACTCGGAGAGTTGTTTGCCGAAGATCGCGCCGAGTACATTCGGCAATACAATTCATTTTCCGACACACACACACACACAAGGGGCGTTGAAAAAATTCCCGCTCGATGACAACAACAATTGGGCGTTGATTACCGATTGCATTCAAGAAGCGGGCTCTTACGGCGATTATTTCTTCCAAGACATTTGGGGTGCGCGTCGGATTTACGAGTCGGGCGCGAAACATGCCTACGATATCGGCTCGCGTGTCGACGGCTTTATCGCCCATCTGCTCGCAATGAACATTCAAGTGACCTTGCTCGACATTCGCCCGATGAATCATCGCATCGACGGCGTGAGTTTCATTCAGGCGGACGCCATGAATTTGGATAACATTCCGGACGACTCGATTCAGACATTGTCTTCGCTGTGCGCGCTCGAGCACTTCGGACTCGGTCGATACAGCGATCCCGTCGATTACAACGGCTGGAGCAAGGCTTTGCATGCGATTAAACGCAAGATCAAAGTCGGCGGTTGGTTCTATCTTTCCGTTCCCGTCGGTCATGAAGACAAGCTGATCTTCAATGCGCATCGAATTTTCCGACCGACGACGATTATCGACGAGCTCGCGCCGGAATTGGAATTGCAGGAGTTCAGTTATATCGCCGGGTATAAGATTAACACTTGCTTTACGGACGGTTTTGACGGAGATGTAATGGAATTTGTTTCCGACAATCGGCTGAAGTTCGAGGGCAAGGGCGGTTTCACGGGGCTTTTCGCATTCAAGAAAAAGAAATTGGCAATCGACGTTTGAAGGGAGAATTTCAATTGGAACTGCTCGCGCCGGCAGGCAATCTCGAAAAATTAAAAGTCGCGCTGATTTACGGAGCGGACGCGGTGTATGTCGGCGGGCGCGAGTTCAGCCTTCGCGCTTTCGGCGATAATTTCAGTGACGACGAATTGATCGCCGCCGTCGAATTCACTCACGCGCTCGGCAAAAAAATCTACGTCGCCGTCAACATCTTCGCGCATAATGCCGATATCGCGCCGCTCGAAAATTACATTGCATTTCTCGATCGGATCGGAATCGACGCGCTTTTGATCTCCGATCTCGGCGTGTTCTCGATTGCAAAAAAAATCGTCCGCCGCGCGGAGTTGCATGTTTCGACACAGGCAAACGTCACCAACTTCAGAGCCGTCAATGCATGGCGGGATTTGGGAGCGAGTCGAATTGTTCTCGCGCGCGAGCTGTCGTTTGACGAGATCAAATTCATTGCCGGAAATTCCGACGTCGAATTGGAGATGTTCGTTCACGGCGCGATGTGTCTTTCATACTCCGGACGTTGCTGGTTATCGCATTACTTGACGGGGCGCGACGGCAATCAAGGGCGTTGCACTCATTCATGTCGTTGGAAGTATGCGCTTGTCGAGGAAAAACGCCCGGGCGAATTTTTTTCTGTCGGCGAGGACGAGCATGGCGCGTACGTCATGAACTCGAAGGATTTGTGTCTTCTGCCGTATCTCGACAAAGTGATTGCGAGCGGCGTGTCTTCGCTGAAGATCGAAGGGCGAATGAAGTCTGTGCATTACGTGGCGTCGACAGTGAAGGTGTATCGCGAGGCGATTGATGAATACTTTGCCGATCCCGAGCATTTCCGAATCCGCGCGGAATGGATTGAAGAGATCGACAAGACGGCGCATCGTCCGTTCACGACCGGATTTTTTGTCGAGGATCGGAACGGCACGATGACCGGCGACAGCTCGAAGTCGGAGCGGACGTCGGAATTTCTCGGCATTGTTCGCGAGTACGATCGGGAGTCGGGCGAAGCACTTGTCGAGCAACGCGGCAAGATTGAAGTCGGGCGCATGATTGAAATACTTCTTCCGCGCGGAGCATCGTTCGTTCAGCGATTGAATTCGATGACGGATACGGACGGAAATTCAATCGCCGCCGCGCCCCATGCACAACAGTTGGTAAAAATCAGATTGGAGCGGGCGGTCGAGCCGTGGGCTCTGCTCCGCACGGGTGATTGAGCATGATTAGTTCGGTAAAAGATTGGCTGAAGAATTTTTTCGGTTCGGAAGGCGAAGAGGAGGTTCCGGTTGACATGGATATGACGAACAAAATTCGGCGCGCGGGGCGTGCGCATGGCAGGGTTCAGGGCGTGGGCTTTCGGTTTTTTGTGCAGACGGAAGCGAAAAAGCGCGGCATAACCGGCTGGGTCAAAAATATGGACGACGGCACGGTGACGATGGAAATTCAGGGCACGGTCGAGCAACTCGACGACTTGATTGCGCGCATCAAACGCGGCAACGGCTATGCAAAAGTCACGCAACTCGATATCGACGACATTGATGTTGTCAACGGCGAAACGAAATTCGGCATTTTGTATTGAAATCACGTCGTGAGTTTCGATTGTCGGCAGAATGCAATATCGACATTAAACATCTGAAGCGTTGAAAGTATGCAATACTTTCGAGGGT
>CALGGX010000467.1 GCA_937916025.1 uncultured Selenomonadales bacterium | reverse complement strand
AAGCAACGGCTCAACATAATACCTCCGCCGATCATAAGAACCATCCGCTGAGACAAGCAAGGAATATGAAAGTCCGAAAACTTCCTTTGTATGTTCTATACCTGTAAAGGCATAAATATCTTTTTCCGGCACCTTTCCACTTTCCAAAATGTTTCTCACCACAATCTGAGCGATTTTTCCAACCTTTTGATCGGCATACTTGTTTTCACCCATGTATTGAGCTATTTCGTTTCTTCTTCTCTTTCTGTCTGTCTGAATTTCTCTCACCTTGCCGGAGTCCCCCGTCATCAGTAAATGATAACTTCTAACAAAAAGTTCATTCGTGTCATTCACATCACCGCTGACGACAAGAACCTGATTCAGAACATCATTCTGAAAATCATCATTGACTAACAGGCCAAACTTGATTTTTCTATATCCCAAGCGTCCCATCATTTCCTGTAAATCATCAATGCAGCAATTCAGCCTGTCCAGCAATGTTTTACCAGCTTTGGGACTTGCAAAAAGAACCTCCACGTTCTTTATGCTATCCAAATATCCATAAACGCAAAGAGCATTTCTGACAAATTTTGCAAGAACCTTTTGAAACGTAGCCCCGGAAACCGGCATCGAGATACTTCTCCCGCGCGCCCGAGATCGCATTCGCCGTCAGCGCGATCACCGGCGTTTCGGCGTTCGGCGACGGATTGATTTTCTTCATCTCCTGCAGAGTTTCTATGCCGTCGAGCCCGGGCATTCGATGATCGAGGAAGATTATATCGAACTTCTCCTTCGCCGCGAGCTTGAGACATTCATAGCCGGACTCCGCCGTCACGATCTGAATTTTCGTCTGCTTCAACAGCCCCTTGACGACCGTCAAATTCATGATCGTATCGTCGACGACGAGGATTCTCGCCTTAGGCGCGGTGAATTTCTCATGATATTTCTCGTGATGCTTGAGCGAGTTGCGGAACGCCTCCTCGAAATTGCCGAGCGGCTCCCAACTGATGACGCGCTGTTCGAGCGCGAATGAAAACGTCGAGCCCTCGCCGTACACGCTCGACACTTCGAGTTTCGAGTTCATCAATTGCAGGAGCCGTTGCGTGATGTTCATTCCGAGCCCCGTGCCTTCGATCGTCCGATTGCGCTTCTCCTCGATGCGCTCGAATGCATTGAACAGCTTCGGCAAGTCCTCGGGCTTAATGCCGATACCCGTGTCTTTTACAGAAAATCGCAACAGAATTTTGTCGTCGGCAATCTTCTCGAAGTCGACAGTCAAAGTGACGGAGCCGGTCTCGGTGTATTTCACGGCGTTTGTCAAAATGTTGGTGACAACCTGCTTGATGCGAATTTCGTCGCCATGCAACATCGTCGGCAGATCGTGTGACGCGTTCGGAATGAATTGCAAGCCTTTCTTCTCCGCTCGCGTATGGATCATATTAACCAGATCATTCAACAGCGAGCTCAATTGATAATCGACCGGTATGATCTCCATTTTGCCCGCCTCGATCTTGCTGAAGTCGAGAATGTCGTTGACGAGCCCGAGCAAATTCTTGCCCGCGCTCCGAATGTTCTCGGCGTATTCGATCATCGTCTCGCTCTTCGCCTCGCGCAAAACCATTTCGTCCATGCCGAGGATTGCGTTTAACGGCGTCCGCAACTCGTGACTGACATTCGACAAAAATTCGCTCTTCATTTTGCTCGAGCGATAGGCGAGTTGCTTTTCGCGTTGCAGTTCTTTGTTCTCGACCGACTTCAGCAAATATCTGCCGATTATGAACATCACGAAGACAAACAGGCAGAAGATGCCGAGCATGACGGTATGGACGTACTCGATGCCGACCATGACGACTTCGCGTTTGACGATGCCGAAGACTGCAAAATCTCTGTTCAAAATCATCGAGCTGAATATCAGATATGACTGCCCGCCGAATTCCAACGGTTTGACAACGCGCCCTTCAGTCACAGTCGGTTCATAAATTGCCTCACGATACGCTTCGACAAAGCCCGGCGTTACATACAATTCATCGTAAAATTTACCGCTGTCCGCGCCGAGCGAAATCTCCGTCCAATCACCGGTTTTATAGCCGATTGTCACTCGCCCCTCGCCGTCATAACTCACCACGCCGAGATTGTTGCGAATGGACTCGTCGTCGTAAATCGTGTACAGCGCATATGTGCGTCCGTCGATGTGTATCGGCGTTGCAAACAGCAAACCGAGGTCTTTGTTGTAAAGCGAGACATTGTCTCCGCTGAAAACGTCGGCGAGGAGTTTGAGTTTTTCGGGGCGGAATGAAACTCCCGCGCGCGCGTTGCCGTTCTCGTCGACGATGCCTGACAAGCGCGTTTCGTCGACGAGAACGGCAACGCGC
>CALGGX010000466.1 GCA_937916025.1 uncultured Selenomonadales bacterium | reverse complement strand
GCGTAATGCGTAATGGATAATTCGTAATTAGGATTTCGGTTTTTAATTACGCATTACGAATTATGAATTAAGAATTGCTTTTTGCCTTCCGCGGGGAGGCATTTTTGATTTTGCACGCTCATACATTCCATAATCGCATCGATCGCAATCGGTGCTTTTTTTCTGCCTTGTCAAATGTATTTCTGTCTGCTAAAATGCACAAAAACAATCGGACGGTGATACGATGATCAGAATTATTTTTTCCGACATGGACGGCACTCTCCTCGACGACGACGGCAATATTCCGCGCGGATTTGACGAATTGATGAGCGAATTGAAGTCGCGCGGCGTGATCTTTGCGCCGACGAGCGGACGACAATATTTTTCGCTGTTGCGTTCTTTCCCAAAATACAAAGACGAGTTCCTGTTCATCGGCGAAAACGGCACGCTCGTCATGCAACACGGGCGCGAAATATTCTCAAAAGCAATGAAGCGCGCCGAAGCACTCGACATTCTCTCGACCGGCGATCAGTGGGATGATGTCTTCCGAGTGTTTTGCGGCAAAAAAAATGCGTATTTCCTTAAATCGCAAATCCGTCCGGAAAATCTCGCCGAACTCGAAAAGTACTTTACGCAAAATGTTTGCATTGAAAAATTCGCCGATGTCGACGATGCGCCGCTGAAAATGTCGTTTTTCGATGTCAACGGCACGGTTGCGAAGACGGTGTATCCGATTCTCCGCGATAAGTATGACGGTCCGTTTCAGGTGGTTTTGAGCAGCGATTATTGGGTTGACGTGATGCCGCCGAACATCAACAAAGGCATTGCCGTTCAAAACGTGCAGAAACTGCTCGGCATTTCGCCGGACGAATGCGCCGCCTTCGGCGATTATCTCAACGACGCCGAGATGATGCAGGCAGTCACTTACAGCTTCGCGGTGGAGAATGCGCATCCCGGGCTGAAAAAAATCGCACGGTATTCGACGGTCGGCAACAATGACGCCGGAGTGCTTGTCGGCATTCGACGGTTGATCGACGAGGGGCTGATCTGAAATTGGTTACGGCAATTTTTCCCGCCGCCGGTCAAAGTCGGCGAATGAATTCGACATGCAATAAGAATTTTCTCGAGCTCGACGGACGCCCGATCCTGCTTCGGACACTCGATCGGTTTGTGCTGTCGAAATCGGTTGATGAGTTGATTATCGCCGCCGCCGCCGATGAAATTTCCGCAATCGAGGAAATGATCGCGCCCGTCGAAAAGCCATGCAAAGTCATTGAAGGCGGAAGCGAACGGCAGTACTCGGTTGCAAACGCGCTGAAATTTCTTCCGCCGTCGACGGAGCTCGTTCTCGTGCATGATGCCGCGCGTCCTTTGATTGATGTCGAGACGATCGACGCGGTTATCGACGCCGCTCGGAAGTTCGGCGGAGCAATCGTAGCCGTTCCGGCAAAAAATACGATCAAAGTCGTCGACGGCGAGAATTTTGTCGTAAGTACACCGCCGCGCGCATCACTCCTCGAAGTTCAGACGCCGCAAGTTTTTCGGCGCGAGATCATTTTGCAAGCATACGAGCAGGCGGCGCGAGACGGTTTTCTCGGCACGGACGATGCTTCACTCGTCGAGCGGCTCGGAATTCAAGTAAAAATCGTCGTCGGCAATTATCGAAACATCAAAATCACAACGCCGGAAGATTTGTCGATTGCGGAAGCATTGATCGGGAGGCGGGCGATATGATCAGAATCGGCAACGGCTATGACGTGCATCGACTTGTCGAAGGCAGAAAATTGATCCTCGGCGGCGTCGAAATTGAGTCGCCGCGCGGATTGCTCGGACATTCGGACGCGGATGTTTTGTTGCACGCGATCATCGACGCGATGTTGGGCGCGGCGGCACTCGGCGATATAGGCAGGCATTTTCCGGATACCGATCCGTCGATCAAAGATATCGACAGCGGAGTTATGCTCCGAAAGATCAATCGACTGCTCGGCGAAAAAAATTATCGCGTCGTCAACGTCGACTCAATTGTCGTCGCGCAACGTCCGAAACTCGCTCCTTACATTCAATCGATGCGATGTCGAATTGCAGAGTTACTCGAGCTCGATGTCGAAAGCGTGAGCGTCAAGGCGAAAACCGAAGAAGGACTCGGCTTTACCGGTTCCGGCGAAGGAATTGCCGCGCACGCCGTCGTGTTGATTGAAAGCGGGGCGCGCAGATGAGTTTTTTTTCGCGGCTGAAGAAAGATATTCGCGTGATTTTCGAGCGCGATCCCGCCGCAAAAACGACGCTTGAAGTATTGCTGTGCTATTCCGGTTTGCATGCGATCTGGTTGCATCGGATATCGCACGCGCTTTTTACTCGCGGCTGGATTGTCTCCGCGCGGATTGTCTCGAACTTCGGACGTTTTTTGACGGGCATTGAAATACACCCGGGCGCGACGATTGGCGAAGGACTTTTCATCGATCACGGCACGGGAATAGTGATCGGCGAAACGGCAGAGATCGGCAAAAACGTGACGCTGTATCAGGGCGTGACGCTCGGCGGCACCGGCAAAGAGAAGGGTAAACGCCATCCGACGATCGGCAACAACGTCGTGATTGCCAGCGGCGCAAAGGTGCTCGGCTCTTTCAAGGTCGGAGATCACGCAAAGATCGGCGCGGGTTCGGTCGTGTTGAAAGAAGTGCCGCCTTACGCGACGGTCGTGGGAATACCGGGGCGCATCGTCGTTTTGCATGGCAAGCGCGTTCATAATGAAGAAGAGGCGCGAAAAGTTCTGCAGGACATTTGCGCGTCGCGCGGTTATGACATCAACAATCCGGAGACGCGAAAAGTTTTGTTGGAAGAGCTCGATGTCGATTTGGATCATGACATTTTGCCCGATCCCGAGCGCGAGATGCTCGAGATAATGTCAAGGCAGATGCAACGACTCGAAGAGAAGATACGCGATCTCGAGAAACAATTGGAGTCGGCGAAGGCGGCAATGTCGGCAGAATCGATCCGAACGTCGAAACTCGAAGGCAAAGTCGAGAAAAAGTTGCGTCCGCCGTCGAGAAAAAAATAGGAGTGACGTTTATGTTGAGAGTTTACAACACATTGACGCGGCAAAAAGAAGAATTTCATCCGCTCGAAGAAGGAAAAGTGAGCATTTATTGCTGCGGCGTGACGCCGTACAACGAGCCGCACATCGGCAATGCGCGTCCGTTCGTCACGTGGGATGTCATTCGCCGCGTGTTTGCAAAAAAAGGTTTCACCGTCAAATACATTCAAAACTTTACCGACGTTGACGACAAGATAATCGCCGCCGCCAATCACGAAAAAGTTACGTGGCGCGAGATTTCCGATCGATATATTGAGTCGTATTTTAATGTGATGGACGGTTTGAACATCAAGCGCGCGGACGTTTATCCGAGAGTTTCGGATACGATGACGGATATCATCGACATGATTCAGACGCTGGTCGCCAAAGGCTTTGCGTATGAAGTTTTCAACGGCGACGTGTATTTCAGCGTCGAAAAAGACGAGCATTACGGCAAATTGAGCGGGCGGCGGCTTGACGACAACGAGGCGGGCGCGCGCGTGGAAGTTG
>CALGGX010000465.1 GCA_937916025.1 uncultured Selenomonadales bacterium | reverse complement strand
ATGTCAACATCCAAATACTGCTCGAGCCAATCCGTACTGAACTCGCGCAACTCGACCCGGCTCGGATCGATCGACATGTTTTTCAATCGTCGATGAACGATCTCGCGCCCGGACTCGATGCTGCACGTTTTGGCTTTGATGATCAATCGGGAGTTTTCGACGCGCGTCAAAATTTCTTTCCACAACGCGAGCACTTGATCCGACACTTTTGCGAAATTGTTGAAAGAGCCGAATGTGATGTAACCGTTCCGAACGACGGGCGGCATTTCCGCTCCGCGCGGCATCTTTTTAACGACATTCGGCGCGAAACACATATGGCAGTCCGGCAGTCGAATGATCTTTTCGCCGAACTCGCCTGTCGATTGCGAAGACGGCAGACAAAATTCGTCGGAGAGGAAGAAGTCAATCGCTTCGAGCCCCGTCGTTGCGATATATCCGATTGCGGTGATTTGAATCGGCGCGGGTTTATACGCCATGATCGGCAGACAGGAATTTTGACTGTGACCGCTCAGATCGATCAGAATGTCGAGTGCATCGTCGTGAATTTTCCGCGCGGCATCGAGCGGCGTTTTGTCGATCAGCTCGCGCCAATGCACTTTGTTTTTCTTCAATCGTCGGGTGACGGCATCGCCCTTAGTCGTTTGATAGCAAAAGACTTCAAAGCGCGCGGCGTCGAAATATCTGAAGAAGGGCTCGACGAAATACGCGACGGCATGATTGCGAAAGTCCGGCGAAATATATCCGATGCGGATTTTTTTTGATTGCGGCGGCTTCGGCTCGAACGGTTTGATGTTGCCGAAAAACGATTGATATTTCTTTGCGGCGTCGAGCGAAGGCGTATGTCGATAATTCCGATAGAACAGATGCTTGCCGTAGAGCTCGGCGGCGCGGTCGTCTTTCAATTGCGAGGCTTCGAGAAGACAATCGGCGGCGGCATCGGGTTCGCCCGCGAGATACAAGCCGTTTGACAACCACGTCAACGCGCGAAACAGAATGTTTTTATCCGAATTCAGCCGTGCATCATCGACGACTCCGCGAAGGATCGGCAATTCAATGTCGAGTCGAAAACGCTCCGCCGCAATGCCGCCCTTGACGAGCCGCGCGCGAAGATGTTTCGGCTCGCGAGACAACACGTCGTCGATCAAAACGGTCGCGTCGTCGAGACGTCCGAGATAAAGTTCGGACTCGGCGAGCAGTGCTTTTCCTTCAATCGATTGCGGCTCCGACTCGAGAATTTCCAACGCGCATGCTCTGACTCCGCGCGGATCTCCGTCATCGATGAATGTTTCGGCG
>CALGGX010000464.1 GCA_937916025.1 uncultured Selenomonadales bacterium | reverse complement strand
TGAGCGTCTCGGATACGGGCATCGGCATCGCGCCGGAAAATCAGAAAAAGGTCTTCGAGCGGTTCTTCCGCGTCGACACGTCGCACTCGAAACGCGAAGTGAGCGGCACGGGGCTCGGCTTGTCGATTGCAACATGGATTGCCGAACAGCACAATATCACGATCGATCTTGAAAGCGAGCTCGGAAAAGGCACGACGATCACCGTGTCGATTCCGTTGCAACCGGACGTTGATGAATTTATTGACGAGCAGACTTCAACCGATGATAATTTCAATGCCGTCGAGAATAAAGAAGAACAACATGACTTGCGATTCAGTTCATAATTAATTCCGCCCGTGTTGAAACTATTGCATACTTTCAACGCTTAATTTTTTTGATCGATGGGAGTGAACCGTCATAACAGTCGATGACAAAATCCGCGCGGAGCAGCTCGCAATTCTCGAGCGGACGTATCGCGGAGCGGTTCCGGAGCTTAAATTCAATTCGACATTCGAGTTGCTGATTGCGGTAATTCTTTCGGCGCAATGCACGGATAAACGCGTCAACGCCGTAACGCCGGAGCTCTTCGCCGAAGCAAACACGCCTCAGGCAATGCTCGAGCTCGGGCAGGCGCGATTGGAAGAATTGATCCGATCTTGCGGATTTTTTCGATCGAAGGCGCGCAACATTCTCGGAGCGTGCCGAATGATCGTCGATAAATATAACGGCGAAGTTCCTGCCGAATTCGACGAGCTGATCAAATTGCCGGGCGTCGGACGCAAAACCGCAAACGTCGTCACGAGCGTTGCATTCAAAGAACCGGCGATTGCCGTCGATACGCATGTCTTCAGGATTGCAAATCGTCTGCAATTGGCAATCGGAACTACGCCGCTCGAAGTCGAGCGCGGACTTCAGAAAGTCATTCCGAAAGAACTGTGGGCGGACGCGCATCATTGGTTGATTTGGCACGGGCGAAAACTCTGCCGCGCGCGCAATCCGCTGTGCGTCGAGTGTCCTTTACGAAGCGTATGTCCATATGATTTTAAGGGGGCTGACAACAGATAAAGAAAACTTATAAAAAATTATAAAAAGTATTGCTGATTTTGAAAGTTTATTGTAAAATAACTTTGGTGGTGATTCAGTTGAAATATTTTACAATAAACAAATTTGCAAAGATTGTGGGAGTAACGCCGCAAACGCTCAGAAACTGGGACAAGGCAGGAAAACTTATTCCACATCATACCGCCGAAAATGGCTACAGATATTACTCGGACGAACAGTTGAAACAAATTACAGGAGTTTTAACTAAGCCGAAAATTACAATCGGCTATTGCAGAGTGTCAAGCCATAAACAGAAAGATGATTTGGAAAGACAAATTGAAAATGTGAAAATGTATCTTTTGATGCAAGGTAAGCCGTTTGAAATAATAAGTGACATCGGCAGTGGAATAAATTATAAACGCAATGGACTTTCAGAGTTGCTGGAAAGAATTAACAATAACGAAATTGAAAAAGTAGTGATTTTGTACAAAGACAGACTTACACGATTCGGTTTTGAACTTATTGAATATGTAGCAAGTTTACACGATTGTGAAATTGAAATAATCGACAACACAAAAAAGACCGAGCAGGAAGAACTGGTAGAGGATTTAGTCCAAATAATTACAGTGTTCAGTTGTAAATTGCAAGGCAAGAGAGCGCATAAAGCAAAGAAATTGATAAAAGAATTGATAGGCGGTGAAGCAGATGACGAAGTCATACAAAGTAATGCTTGTGCCGAATAAGTGGCAAAGAACAAGACTTTTTGAATTTGCAGGAAGTGCGCGATTTGCTTACAACTGGGCATTGAACAGAGAAATGACAGCTTTTAAAAATGGTGAAAAATTTATTTCCGACTATGACCTTCGCAAAGAATTTACAGTTTTGCGAAATTCTGCCGAATATTCTTGGCTGAAAAAGATTTCAAACAATGTGACAAAGCAAGCAGTCAAAGATTGTTGCATAGCGTACGGTAAATTTTTTGAAAAGCAAAAAAACACAAACATAAAATTCACAAAGAAAAAACTGGCACATTTTGCGAGGATTGGTAAAAGTCCGACAGTTTACGATATGAACGGACATCCAAAGTTTAAAAGTAAGCGCAACGGTGACTTTAAATTTTATCAGGCCACAGATAAAATACAGATAACATCGACGCACGTTAAACTTGAAGCCATAGCCACAAGTAAAAGAAAAAATCGGCAAAAGCTAAATTGGATAAGATTGGCAGAAGTTGGAAGAATACCAGTCGGCGTGAAATACAAAAATCCGCGCATAAGTTTTGACGGCTTAAATTGGTGGTTGTCTGTTGCAGTAGAGTTTAAGCCTGAAAAGACCGAAGGAAATTTTACTGAAACTTTGGGGATTGATTTAGGAATTAAGGAATTAGCTGTACTTTCTGACAGCATATTTTATCCTAACATCAACAAAACAGACACAGTTAGAAAATTGAAGAAAAGACAGCGTAGGTTGCAACGCTCCATTTCGCGTAAGTACGAAATGAATAAAAAGGAAGGAGATAGTTACTTTAAAACTTGCAACATTATAAAAAGTGAAAACCTTTTATTGAAAATTCATCACAGGCTGGCAAATATTCGCCAAAATTACAGACATCAAGTCACGACAGAAATAATTGCTCGAAAACCAAGAGTGATAGTGCTGGAAGATTTGAATGTACAGGGAATGATGAAAAATAAACATTTGTCGAAAAAAATTCAAGAGCAAGGCTGGTATGATTTTCGCAAGCTGATTGAGTACAAGGCAGAATGGTCAGGAATAGAAGTGGTCTTAGTTGACAGGTTTTATCCTAGTTCAAAGACTTGTATTAAATGCGGCAAAATTAAAAAAGACCTGAAGTTATCAGACAGAATTTATCGCTGTGAATGTGGCAATGTTATAGACCGCGATTTACAGGCGGCGATAAATTTGAAACGATATTGCGACAAATGATACTCGTTCGTTAGCGAGGAATTTAAGCCTGTGGAGTGTTACATCAAACGCAAGTAGCCAGTCAGAAATGACGACGAAAGCGGACACTTTGAAGCAGGAATGGAACTTAAAAGGTTACAACTTTTTATAAGTTTTCAGTAACGGTAAACGATAGTTGAAAACCGACATTGAAATTGCGCAGGAAGCTGGTCTCGAACCGATCGAAAAGATCGCCGCAAAGCTCGAAATTCATCCCGACGATCTCGAACTCTACGGCAAATTCAAGGCGAAACTTCCGCCGCGAGTGTTGACGAAATTCCTCGACAAGCCGAACGGCAAATTGATCCTCGTGACGGCGATCAATCCGACCGCCGCCGGAGAAGGCAAAACGACGACTTCAATCGGACTCGCCGATGCCTTCGCTCGGCTCGGAAAAAAAACAATCGTCGCGC
>CALGGX010000463.1 GCA_937916025.1 uncultured Selenomonadales bacterium | reverse complement strand
GCATTTCGGACATTTGCAATCATTGAAAGACTTGCTTGTCGACAACGGACTCAACGCGCCCTGTTTGAACTCGACGTCGGTCGGGAGCAGTACCGGCAATTGATCTTCCGGCACGAGAACCTCGCCGCACTTATCGCAATAGATGATCGGAATCGGCGCGCCCCAATATCTCTGACGCGAGATCAGCCAATCGCGGAGCCGGTAATTCACTTTGCGCTTGCCGATGTGATTTTTTTCAAGCCAATCGACGACGGCTTTTTTGCCTCGGACGGAGTCGGTTCCGGTGAAAGGTCCGCTGTTGACCATGATGCCTGGCTCGATGTAAGCATTATCCATTTCAGAAACATCGAGCGGCTTTTTCGGATTGTCGATGACGAGGATTTTTTCGAGACCGTACTTCGTCGCGAACATCCAATCTCGCTCGTCATGCGTCGGCACGCCCATTACCGCGCCGGTACCGAACTCATACACGACGTAATTTGTGATCCAAATCGGAACGCGCTTATTGTTGGCGGGATTGATCGCATAAACGCCGGTGAAGACGCCCTTCTTCTCGGAATCGGCGTTGGTTTTCTCGACGTCGGACATGTTTTTGACTTCTTCGACGAATTTGCGGAGCTCGGCTTCATTGGACTGCCCGGCAATCAGTTTGTCGACGAGCGGATGTTCTGCGGCGAGCACGACGTACGTAATGCCGAAGATGGTATCGGGGCGCGTGGTGTAGACGGGAATTTTGTCGTCGAAGCCTTCAATGTCAAAAGAAAACTCCGCGCCTTCGGAGCGACCGATCCAATTCTCCTGCATGATCTTGACGCGCTCGGGCCAGCCTTTGAGTTTTTCGAGATCGGCGAGCAGTTCGTCGGCATAGTCGGTGATCTTGAAAAACCATTGCGCGAGTTGCTTTTTGTGGACTTCGTGATCGCAACGCCAGCACTTGCCGTCGATGACTTGTTCGTTGGCGAGGACGGTGCCGCATGAGTCGCACCAGTTGACGGACGCCTCTTTCTTATACGCGAGCCCGCGCTTGTAGAAGAGTTCAAACAGCCACTGCGTCCAACGATAATAGTCGGGGTTACAAGTAATGACTTCACGATCCCAGTCATAAGCAATTCCCATGGATTTAAACTGTCTTTCCATGTTTTCAATATTGGAATGCGTCCATTTTGCAGGATGAATGCCATGTTTTTCGGCAGCTAAATCGGCGGGAAGTCCGAATGCGTCAAATCCCGTAGGCTCGAGAACGTTAAAATTATTATATTTTTTGTACCTTGCGATAACATCCCCGAGGACATAGTTCCTAAGATGACCGGTATGCGCTGTTCCGGAACTATAAGCAAACATCGTAAGACAATAGAACTTTTTCTTTTCGCTGTCTTCTGTAACTCGGAATGAATTGTCAGCGAGCCATTTATCCTGCCACTTCTTCTCGATCGAAGCCGGATTGTATTTTTCCATCGATTGCCTCCAAAGAATTATTTGTCGGAAGGAAACGCCACGACCAACAACATCTTGAAATTCTCGACGCCGAAAACCGCGTGCGGATGATTGGCGGGCATGACGATCGATTGCCCCGCGCGGAGAGTATGCGTCACGCCGTCGATGGTGATCTCGCCGGTGCCGTCGAGCGCATGAACGAGCGCATCGCCTTTCGACTCGTGCGTGCTGATGCCTTCGCCTTTGGCAAACGCGAACAACGTGATCCCGAGTCCGTCGTTTTGAATGAGTGTCTTCGAGACGACTTGACCTTCGGCATAATCGACAAGCGACGCAAGCTCGAGTACTTCGGATGTTGCAATGTTTCTGAGTATCGACATGAGCGGTTGCCTCCTGACATGAAAAATCACGGCAATCATTTTAACGCAGGCAACAGGCAACGTCAAGTTTATTCAAGCGACGGAAGCGAGTTACTCTGCCTCGCCAACTTGGTACGAAGTTGCCGCGCACATTTATGACAGCAAAAACGCGTTTTGTTGAATGGAGTTTTAAACGTTTTGCCGCAGTTTTCGCAGACCTTCTCGATGAGATTTTCGTCGGACTTCTGCCAATTCCACTGCAGTATTCTGGCGCAATTCCGCGAGCAGGTTTTTGTGTCGGAGTTTTTCAACGCACGGAACTTTGCATGGCAGATGACGCATTCGCGAGTTTCATATACTTTTTTGCGAGGTTTCCGTTCATGTTCGACTCTAATGCGTTTCTTATTAGCCTCAATGAACTGCGGAGCATGAATTTTGCCGTGTTCCGAGCGAGTAATGAGCGACAAATTTTCGATGTCGTTGTGATCCGTATGCATGTCGATGTGATGAACATGATAATCTTCATCGTCGGGAATATTGCCGTTGTAGAACGCCCACACCGCACGCTGAATTGACAGCTTGTGATGATAATGTCCGCGTCCCAAATTCTTGTAAAACGTCATGCCATTGAAACGCTGATGTTCGGAGTCAATTATTTCAACCGTCGGCGCGTCGATCGAGAACGTGATATTCTCCAGCCGCTCGCGATGCGCTTCCATAAATGCTTCCAACGCCAGCGGATGCGGATCCAAGTGCAATCGGTTGTGTTCCCGACGAGTCATCATTGCCAAGTTCGTGATATCGTTGTTGTCTTTGTCGGTGTCGACGTGGTGAATGACGCAATTGCTCGGGATATCGCCGAAGAAGTAATTCCAGACGGCGCGATGGATCGCAAGCACGTTTTGATAATGTCCGCTTTCGTGTAGATCAAACCGTTGAATTTCTGATGAGTGTCATCGATGATCTCAACGCGCGGATTCGTCGGGCGCGACGGCAGCTCGATCGCAGTGATCGGTTGAATTTTGCCTTTGCGCTTGGTGCGAGATTTTTCGCCGTTCATTTCAACATTCCTCCTGCCTGTTGACAAGCTGGCCGCGAGGCGTTAAAATGATTAACGAAGCCTCTCGGCGCGTTGTCTTGTTTGCTTTAACGAGTCAATTCTAGCATGCAGAGGCTTCGCTGTCAATAAAATCAACGATTGGAGGTTACAATATGAGACTCGAATCGTATGCGCAGGAGTTCGAGGATATCATCGTCTACTCGTTCCTCCGCGATGTCGATGACGGTTTCTATATCGATGTTGGGGCGAATGATCCGACAAACATCAGCGTGACGAAGTTCTTCTATCTCCGGGGCTGGCACGGAATTAATATCGAGCCGCTCCCCTTCAGATGTTTGCAACTTGAAGAGCAACGTCCGCGCGACATCAATCTCTGTATCGGTCTCGGCGAGAAACGCGGCAGTCTGCAATTGATGGGCGCAGACACCGGTGCCACTTTCTCGGAAGAAGTCGCTTCAAAATGGAAAGACAGGGGGGGAACGAGAAACTCCCATCCTTACACTGACTGAAGTTTTTCATCGATACTGCAATCCGCATCAGCCGATCCATTTCTGTAAGATTGATGTCGAGGGTTTTGAACGCGAAGTTCTGCTCGGCGTCAAAGACTGGGCTGAATTCCGTCCGTGGATGTTCGTAATGGAAGCAACTCTGCCCGGCACGACAATTCCCTGTCACGACAAATGGGAAGACATTTTAATCAAAAACGATTACGTCTTCGCATTTCAGAACGGCATCAATCGATATTACGTCGACAAATACAAATCACATCTTCTTCAACGCGCCGCCGAAGTTCGAGACTTTTTCCGGCGACACGAGATCGCTGTCTTGCGCATGCAGATCGTCAACATACAGTAATTTTTTTATTGCAATTAAAAAGGGACGTCCTCTATCCGCGCGGAGGATGCCCTTTTCGCTTCTCTCAAATGTTCAGCCGATCTTTGAATTTCGATACGACGATGCCCGCGAGAATCGAGCCGCAACCGGTTGAGATCAGAAACGGAATGACGTAAGCATAAAACGCGATATCGCCCGCCGATTGCCCCATCAAAAAAATTGCGATCGGATACGAAAGCAGACCGCCGATGATGCCGGTGCCGAATGCTTCGGCGAGAACAGTCGCGCGAATACTTTTTGTCGAGCCGTAAACAAGTCCGCTCAAAAGCGCGCCGCACATACTGCCCGGGAATGCGAGCAAACTTCCGAGTCCGATAAGATTGCGCAAAAGGCTTGCAACGAACGCCGCACTCACGCCGTACCAACGCCCGAGCAGTATCGCGCAAAACACGTTGACCATGTGCTGAACGGGCGCGCAACGGCTTCCGAGTATCGGAAACGAAATGACGCTTCCGACGACCGCAACTGCCGTCAACAGCGCGGCAATGACAAGTTTTCGTGTCGAATCGTTTTGCATGAACAATTCACCTCCAAAAAAATTGGAGATCGCCATACTCGGCAATCTCCATGCAAAGAAAAAACATTTTCCTACGTCGGCATTATCCGAATCAGGTGTAAGGGTCGAAGGTGTACCTTCCTCTCAGCCCGTCGCACGAGCTCCCCGATCAATATTCAGTTGTCAAATCGATTATAATTCATTCAAAATGTACGGCTTGGCATATTTGAAATACGAATCGCGAATACAGATTCCGGCGTCGTCCGGCGGCTCCGCCCGCATTGCGGGATAAACCGTCAGTCGGTTTGCATCTCGACCGAGTTCAGCTACAACGTCCGCGATCGACTCGATGTATCGATGCTGAATGTCGAGCGGAATGTCGGCGGCGAGCTTGCCTTCCATTCCCCATTCGAGCAATTGCAAGCCGTAATGCCGATCCAATTTCCCATGCACATATTGATTGCGATAATGCTTCAAACAATTGCTGCAAGCCGTTGCACAGTTACATGATTTTAACAGCATTGTCGTTTGTGTCAACAGATTTTCGATTTCTTCCGCAATCCGCACGGAATATCCCGCGCCGCTCGACAAGTTGTCGTAGATGTAAATGTCGACGAATGTCTGTTGCGTGCGGCGAATGCGATAGCCGGTGACGAGCTCGCCAAACTCGATGTCGAGCTCCTTGCCGACAATCAATCGAAACGCTTCCGCCACCGATTGCGCCGCCCGATCCAACCACAGATTTTTTTCGTCGTTACGCGTGTCAATCAATCGATCGTCCAACGCAAACTCCAAGACCAACATGTCCGTGACGAAGTCAAAGCCCAAATCCACCGCCACCGTATCCGAGTGCTTGCACTCAGCAAACTTCGACTTGTACGGTCGCTTGACATTCTTCAGCGGCTTATCGGTCGTGTTCGGAACTGCCGCGCCGCAATCCCGACACACGACGAAGCCGGTATTGTTCGAGCCGCTGTTTCGCATGATGATGCGCTGATTTTTACGAATCGCCATTCTGATATGTCGACAAGACTCGATGCCGAGCATTTCGTCATGCTCCGGCAATGTCGAATACTCCGGCGGTTGCGCCGTCGAATACTCTTCAACCAATTGCGCCTCGCTTATCGCCTCGGCATTTTTCGGCGCAAAGCCCCACGGTCGCAACAATTGTCTCTCCGACAATCGCAATGCTCGACTGCCGCAGAACGGACAGCAATCGTAATTTTCTTCAGCCAAGCCGAACCAACCGCAATCGCATTCGAGTAATGACTTAACGTAATTCTTATCGTCGATGAAATTCCGCGCGGGACTCCGTCGCCACTCGCCGCCTCGATAATACAAGCCGCCGATCTGATACGTCTTTTTGTCGACGACGATCGAACGCCCGGGCGCGTATTCGCTGATTGCAATGTCCAAGCCGCGCTCGAGCTGATACATGATTTTGCCGTCGCCGTTGACGACATACGCGCTCACGACATTGATCGGAAACGAATACGTCGGGATGATGCCCGCGTCGAAAAGCGCATCCAACAGACTCTTCGCATTGTTGGCGAGCGTGCCGTCATTCCTGATGCCGAACATCTCGGGATGGCGATTTTTTTTGTCGTCGAGCGCGTTCAGCTCGTCCGACAGTCCGTCGCTCCAAGCGCGCATGTCGAGCGTAATGTTCGCCGGAAGCAACGCCGTTCCGCGCGGAATTTTGAAGTTGCTCGCGAATTGCTTAAACTCGGCGAGATGATCATTCAAAAATTCGGCGGCGGAGATCGCGTCGAGGCTCGAGTGGCTTCGCGACAGAAATTCTTGAAAGACAATCATCGACAGGTGTCGGCGGAATAATTTTTCGCTCTCGACATCGATCCACGGCTTGCGAGGATCGCCTCGAAACATCGGCACCGGATCATTGAAATACAGAGTGTCGTGCGGACCGTCCTCGCAAAACGTCACGATTGTCGAGAGACTCGAGCCCCGGCGTCCTGCCCGCCCCGCGCGCTGTTGATAATTCTCGCGCATCGGCGGTATGTTTCGCAGTCCGATCGCCACCAGTGAGCCGATATCGATGCCGACTTCCATAGTCGTCGTGCTACTCAATATGTCGACCGGCGACTCGCCCTTCTGCAGAAAATCTTGAAAGCGCAACTCGTAATTCTCCGTCTTCGACCAGAACTCGTCGCGCTGATCTTTATGCGAGAGTTGCGCGGTATGTTCTTCGGTGTCGATCACTCGAACGGCGATCTTTTTGTTGACGGCATCCTCAATCGGCAGACGCCAAAATTGCAACGCGCCGAAATCGGCGTCATTCAAAACATGCGTTGTCGAACCGGCGCAAGTCGGGCACCTGCCTTTCAACAAATACGGCGTGAGTTCCTTACACTGTTCGCAACGATGCCATTGATGATTGAGATCAAATCGCACGCGCAAGTTGTTGATGTTGACGTAAAAATTGCCGTCCGCATTCCTTTCGAGAAAGTTGTCATGCAACTCGCGCCGCCAATTCATCATCGTCTTCGAGTTGTCATTCCAATTCATGATCTCGCGGATCGTTGTTGAGAATTTCCAAGCGTCGCTCAGACCGTAATCGCCGTAATTTCGACGCACTTCCGCGCGGACGATCGATGAAAAATTATGTCCGAGTGCGGTGTTTTGATCGCAAATCGACATCAGCCACGCATTGAACAGCTCGATAAATTCCCGCTCCGAAACGCGAAGTTTGTCGACGCAAATCGACAGCGTCTCCCAATTCGGCTCGAGCCAGGCAACGGCGGAGTCGTAGAGAGTGTTGTAGCCGCCGCAAAACAATCGCAATATGATCTCTTTCATCTGATCGGGCGCATCGGAAATGTAGGCGCGCGGTCGACGTTTATCGCCGAATTTTTGAAATGCACTCTTGATCTTCATGCATTGCGTCAAGAAATTGTCTCGAGCTTCGGCGTTAAACAGTTGCACGTTCTGCAGTCCGGCGTCAAGGCAAAAATATCCGTACAGATCATTCAGTGATAAATCGTCGTCGACTTGCTTCATTCGATCGGCGGCAAGCGCAAACAACTGTCGAGCCGCCGTGTCGTCCGAGATTTTCGACATGTCTCGCGCAAGTGTCGCCGCCCGCTGTCGACTGTCCGAAAAAAGCAATACTTTACGCCCCTCATTCGGCAGATCGGATTTGCCCGGCACGGCAGGTTGACTCAAAAATTGCGTTTTGATCAGATTGAAGAATGATTGATTGCCGCGCGTGCCGAATGAAGTCAATTGACTGTAAGAAAATTGATGTCGACAATGCGGGCATTTTTGAAACGTAAACATGTTCGGACGCCCTTTGACCGAAAACGTGCCGTAATACAATTTTCGGCAATGCGGAGCGTCTTCCCGCGCGGCGTCGAAGTGTATGAAGCCGCTCCGCACGTCGAGCCAACACGGCTTGAGGTTTTTTCGCTGATTGTTGTCGAGTTTGTAGTCGTCGGGCGGAATGAACAGGTGAATTTCCATCACGCGATTGTCGAGCAATTGCCCGGAGTATCGCCAGAGATATGTTTTTTCGTGCCGCTCGATGTCGTTCGCGAGCACGTAGCCTTTGAAAAACAGCGCGCCGCATCGCCGATCGTTGTACAATTCATGGACGACACTGCCGCAATGCGGGCAAGTCAATTCGCCGTCCGACAGAAATACTTCGCCGAGCGTGAGAGTTCCGTACGCGTTGCTTTCGGAGTGCGAATGCGGGCATTTTTTGTCAGCGCAAGCGTAGACGCCTTTGATGCCGCGAAACAGCATGTGCATGCGCGCGGGAAACAGAACGGCGTCTTTTTCATTGCGAGCGAGCGGCGCGATTGCCAACAAAACTCCGACTGCCTTCAACGCGTCCTCCGATTGCAATGTCGAAAAGATCGTCGTCGCGAGTTCTTTCAATGAAACTGCTTCGCCTCGACAGCGGCGGATCATCTCGGCGAACGGTCGATATTCAATCAAGTGCTCGTACATCCATGCATACGCCTCGTTCGGCGATGAAAAATGTTTCGGCGCGCCTTCGATTTCATTCCAAAAATTGTTGAGCGCATGCAATCGAGCGTCTTCGTCGCTTTCAAACTCTTCCGCCGAGCATTTCAACAATTTTTCCGAGTTTAAATTTATCATCCAAAAAAGCATATACGGCAACTTCATTCGCCGCATTAAGTACGGCAGGACAAACTCCGCCTGCTTTCCCCGCCTCAATTGCAAGTTTCAGTGCCTTAAATTTATCCAAATCTGGTTCATAAAAACTCAGATTTTTTACTTCAAACAGGTTAAGTGAATTGGATTTTATACCTTGAACTCTCTCAGGATAAGTAATAGCATATTGAATAGGAATATGCATGGAAGGAACCCCTAATTGAGCCAAAAAAGAACCATCAGAAAATTCTACCATAGAATGTACGAGACTTTGCGGATGAATTACAACTTTAATATCGTCATATTTAAAATTGTACAGATGATGATAAGATCGGAAGAGCACACGTCTGAACTCCAGTCACGGCT
>CALGGX010000462.1 GCA_937916025.1 uncultured Selenomonadales bacterium | reverse complement strand
ATGCGATTGACGCCGCTCGCGCGCAATTCGGCGAGATATTTCCAATCGATCGTACCGGGATTTGCCTCGACCGTGAGCTCGACGTTCGGCGCGATCGCTTCCGCACTCTCGATCAACACTTCCGCCGCAGGTTGTACTTCTTCAACCGCCGCCAACGGTGCCGCGAGCATCTCGTCGATCATCGCCGTCGGCTCCGCCTCGGTTACCGGCGGCTGTGCAAGCTCGGTCGATTGTACTTGCTGACGCCACGTGTTGCCCGCCAACAGGTTCAGCATCGATTGATTGTCCGCATTCGATTGTTGCGGCAAAACCGTCATCAATACCGGCTGTGCGGTCGTCGGCTCTTCTTTCACGGCGAGGAGCGATTCGGGGCTCGTTGCAAACAATGCCGATATGTCGAGCGGCATTGCAGTGCTTGCCGAGAGTTCGGCGACTTCTTCCGGCTGATCGATCGGCTCGACCGGTTTGACATCACTTGACGCGGTATCGGTTTGTTGAGCCGGTTTCGGCGCACTCGATTGCTTTGGTTGCGTCGTCTGCTTCGATTGGAATTGGTCGGGACGAGTCCTCGTCGGTTCGGATACGGAAGGTCTGCTTGTTTCGCGAGCGGCAGGCGCAGCGGATTGTTGTTGTGTGGTGCTCACGCGATTGAGTATGTTGTCGAAACTCCCCGAGTTTCTGTAATTGATATTATAAGTCCGCTGAGAAAAACGCGTCGACCGTAGCGACGCTGCACTCGTTTTCGAGGTTCCGGGCTGCATGCTCAGGAGCGGATTTATCTTTGTGTCTGCCATGATTTCGCCTCACTTTCTTCAATTACTTATCGGCGTTTTGGAAATCAAAATTAAGCATGCGGCATGATTGCGATCAGTTGCTCCAAAAATTTCAGCGATTGGAGCGGTCGATCGATTGTCGATTTGACATGCGCGAGCAGGATTCTCTCGATTGCTATCAACGTCGCGGCTCGCATCGTCAAATGCGATTCGGCTTTCCAATCGAACGACATCAACTCGTCGAGCAATTCTCGCGTCGCGGGCGGAAATGGAATTGCGTCGCGATGATTCGGCGAGCATTTCGAACAGAGTGCGCCGTCGGCGAGCACATCGATCGAACTCGCGTCGTCGAGTTCTCTGTTGCAATCGACACATCTGTCAAGTCGGAGTTGAATGCCCGCCTCAGCCATGAATTGGCACGCGGCGATTATGCAGACGACGCGCGGATTGCGCTCGACGAAAGTTTTGAGGGCGTTGAGGAGGAGAAAAAAAATATCCTCGTCCTTCTGATTGAGAGGCGTCATCTGATTGACGATCTCGAACAGGAGCGAGGCATAAGCAATTCGCAACAGGTCGTCGGTTATCCGAAAAGCGTTGAGGACTTCGGCATCTCTGACCATATCGACCTTGGCGCCGTGCAGGAGTTCGACGCTGACGTGATTGAACATCATCATCGAGCCGGCGAGTCTGGAGTGTGCTCGTCGACAGCCGTAGGCATTTACATCGAGCTTGCCGAACTCCTTGGTATAGATGGTGACGACGCGATGTGCGTCGCCGAAGTCGGTGGTGGCGAGGATAATGCCTTCGGCGTGAAAAGATTTCTCCTGCATAAGATCAGTCCTTTCGAGTTTAAAAATTTTTTTGGAGAAAGCATTTCTGCCTGCCAAAGCATTTTCCTTCAA
>CALGGX010000461.1 GCA_937916025.1 uncultured Selenomonadales bacterium | reverse complement strand
TTGTCCCTGCAGTATTCCTCGATCTCTTCACCGGAAATGCTCAGGAGTGGACGAATGATGGAGTCCCGCTTGACGGGGATACCGCTCAGCCCGCCGATCCCCGAGTCGAAGAATGCTATTCTCAATACTTTTCACCTCCGAAAAAATTTTTTCGAGCATTATACCATATCACGGTCGGCAACAAAAATTTTTTAACCGATTATTGACATACTCGGATCCCCCCCCTGTATAATCAATTTGAGGGAGGAGGGATTAATTTTGAGGAACCATGTTTCGGAATTCGAGGCGAAGCTCAAGGAGATCGATCGCGATACGGATCGGATAATCATCATCAACGCCGGCTCGATGAATCACGGCAAGAGTTCGTTGTTCAATTCGTTGCTCGATCGAGAAGTCTTCAAAGAGAACGACATCCGAGAGACCGTCAAGCAACAGGACGAGCTTTGGCTCGACGGAGTGTATCTGACCGATACGCCCGGACTCAACGCCGAAGAGGAAGACGATCGCGAGGCATTCGAGACCTATCGTCGGGCGAACATGATCGTCTTCGTTCACACACTCAATGTCGGAGAACTCAAACGCGGCGAGCTCGAAGCCATCAATCACATGAAATCGTTCTTCGAGAGCCCGCAATTTTTTTGGAAGCATTTCTGTTTGACGTTCACGTTCATCGACGCGTTTCGCAACGACGAGCTCGAGAGCGGCGTCAAGGCGATCATGAACAAGTCGCTCGGCGATATCGAAACCAACTGCGGCGGCAAAGATTTTCCGGTCTTTTTGATCTCGAACTCGCGCTATAAGAAGGGCGTTCAAGAGAATAAGAAAGTGTTTATCGAAAAGAGCGGCATTCTGCAATTGAGAACGTTCCTGCGGCGCAACATCGGCACGTGGCGGCTCGAGAATCATACCGTTCGCAAAAATCGCATCGAGCGCGAGAAGGAAGCAATGTTGAGCGAACTCAATCGAGAGCGCGAGCGGGTGCAACGCAAAATCAATGAAAAGACGGCGCAAGTCAAAGAACGTCAGCAGGATTTTCTGTGGGAGCTCGAGGCGGCAGTCAATGCATACTATATCGATCAAAACGAGCTCGAATCGAAACGCGATCGACTCAACGCGCTGAAAAGTCAATTGTCGAGCCTGCGCAGTCAACACCAGCGTGAACATTTTTGACGGAGGTGAACGCGAAATGGCATTTTTCGTCGGAGGAGCACTCGTCGGAATCGTTGCCGTCTATGATGATTATTCCGATCACTCGAAGCATTCCAATCACTCGAATTACAGTCGGTACGGCGATGCCGAGCTCGTCAGTCGGATCAACAACAAGCAAAGTCAAGTCGGCTCGCAGGAGTGGGAGGTCGATCAATTTCGCGAGCAGATGTATGACGATTACAAAGAGCGCATTCGTCGGCTCAAGCAAACCAAAAACTATTCGGCACTCGATCAAAGTGTTGACTATGTTGTCAATCGCGTCAAAGAGGAGATGAAAACCGAACTCGATTTGTCGATTGCGCAGGAAACGGCGGAGCTCCGTCAGCTCGACAACACGATCAAAAAAATAAACGAAATGGCATTGAATGCGGAAGGGTGATACGATGAATTATATCGTCGAAACGATTGAAGAGTTTTTCGCCAAGCTCGACAAGCTGAGGCGCGATCTCGAACCGTTCTCGATTCAATTCGACAATCGGAGTGCAAAGATTTATCCGTTGCTCGACAATTTCAAGCAGAAAATATTTGCCTCGAAGGGCGCGGCAACCGTCGGCAAGCGCAATCTCAATGCCGTGGAGCAAGCCGCTCAACGCTCGCTCGAAAACATTCGCAATGTCATTGACGAGTGGGATCGCAAGATTAAGCTCGACAAAGAGAAACAAGACTTCATTCGTGAGAATGAAAAGTATCTGGTCGTGATGATCTTCGGCGGAGGGAAAGCCGGTAAGTCGACGCTCGGCAATTTCTTCGCGGGCAAAAAATTAATCGACGCGCCTTTCGACAATCCGTATAAGCATCTCGAAGGAGATCGGAAGGCGATCTTCAAAATTCAGGACGACAAGGGCAGGCAGGTCGGCAATCTGCAAAAAGACGAGCGCGGCAATACTTGGTTCACCGAAGGCTACATCGATACGACGGGAGCCATTCAGCATTTCACGCTGTTGAAAGGTTTGCGTTGGATGGACTCGCCCGGCACCGGAGCCGTCGCGAAGAAAGGCGACAAGAAAGACATGACGGCACTCGTCGAGGAGTTCATCCCCTATACCGACATGTGCATCTTTCTGATGAACAGCTCCGAGCCCGGTTTGCAGGATGACATGAAATACATGCAATCGCTCGGCAAAGAGGGGCAGGAGGCGTTGATTGTCATAACCAAGTCCGATCGGCAGGAGGAGGATATCGACGACGACGACAATCTCATTCAAGTGCTGGTGGCGAAGTCCGAAGCGAATCGCCGAATGCAAGAGGAGTCCATCTGTCAGCGCGTCAAAGAAAATTATCCGGATATCGATGAGACGAAGTTTCGGGCGTTGAGCGTTTCGACGGCTCTCGCCAATGAAGCAATCCGGCAGAATGACGAAGAAAAATTTCGCGCGAGCAATCTCGACAAGCTCATGAAGAAGCTCGGCGACAAGATCAGCGCGGATGCCGTCGAGCGCAAGCGCAGAAATCAACAGCGTCTGCTCAATTCTTTTATCGACGGAGATCGGAAGAGCACACGTCTGAACTCCAGTCACGGCTACATCTCGTATGC